>NZ_JBHYYB010000076.1:0-43170 GCF_042752535.1 Kitasatospora sp. NPDC059327
GCCGCGGGCCGCCCCGGACTCAGGCGTCGATCTTCTTCTCGGCGGCCTCGTCGGCCCCTTCCTGCTTCTTCGCGGCGATCAGGCTGGTCACCGTGGTGACGGCCAGCACCACCACGATGAAGCCCAGCGAGAACGGGATGCCGATCTCGGGGACGTGCACGCCCTGCTCGTGCAGCGCGTGCAGCACCAGCTTCACGCCGATGAAGCCGAGGATCACCGACAGGCCGTACGAGAGGTGGACCAGCTTCTTCAGCAGCCCGCCGATCAGGAAGTACAGCTGGCGCAGACCCATCAGGGCGAAGGCGTTGGCGGTGAAGACGATGTACGGGTCCTGGGTGAGGCCGAAGATCGCGGGGATCGAGTCCAGGGCGAACAGGACGTCGGTGGTGCCGATCGCCAGCATCACGATCAGCATCGGCGTCATCAGCCGACGGCCGTTCTCCCGGATGAAGAGCTTGGTGCCGTGGTACTTGTCGGTCGACGGGAAGCGCTGCTCGATCGACTTGAGCAGGCGGTTCTCCTCGAACTCCTCGTCCTCCTCGTCGGCCCGCGCCTCCTTGATCAGCTTCCAGGCCGTCCAGATCAGGAAGCCGCCGAAGATGAAGAACACCCAGGAGAACTGGGCCACCAGCGCCGCGCCGCCGGCGATGAAGACCGCCCGCAGCACCAGCGCGATGATCACACCGAACATCAGCACGCGCTGCTGGTAGATCCTCGGCACCGCGAACTTGCTCATGATCAGAATGAACACGAACAGGTTGTCGACGCTGAGCGACTTCTCGGTGATGTACCCGGCGAAGAACTCACCGGCCGGCTTCGAACCGGAGTGCCACCAGAGGAACCCGCCGAAGATCACGGCGAGCACGACCCAGACCGTGGTCCAGACACCGGCTTCCTTGACCGACACCTCGTGCGGCTTGCGGCCGCCGATGAAGAAGTCGGCCACGATCAGGGCCAACAACACACCGATCGTGCCGACCCACATGCTTACGGAAACGTCCACTACTGCTCCTCCGGCAGGTAGGCGAGACAGTCATCGTCACTGCCGGAGGTCTCTTCCGCCCGTCGGGCACGCTGCGAGGCGCCCGCGGACCAGCGCCCCGGGACGCCGCTTCGGGGGCGTCCGTGATGACGGGACAACTGCGAGGGAATACTCCCCTCCGCTCCCACGAGGCTAACAGAAGAGCCAAGAGAAGGTAAAGAAGGTAAAGAACCGCCCCGCGCCCCCACCGCCCGGGAGCCACCGCGCCCGGCGCCGGAAGGACGCCACCGCGCCGGAAGGACGCCACCGCGCCGGAAGGACGCCACCGCGCCGGAAGGACGCCACCGGGCAGCGGAGCCCGCCGGCTAGAGGAAGGGCTCGATGGCCGGCAGCAGGTCCTGGAAGGTCCGGCCGCGGGCGGGCGCGCCGATCGCCTGCATCCCCCAGCCACCGGACGGCTCGCGGAACACCTTCGCCATGATCTGCCCGGTGTGCGGGCCCCCGCCGGCCAGCTCGTACCGGGCCAGCTCCAGCCCGGTCGAGTCGTCCACCAGCCGGCAGTACGCGTTCTGCACCTCGGCGAAGGTCTGCCCGGTGTACGAGCTGACCGTGAACACCACCTGGCTGATGTGCGGCGGCACATGGGCCAGGTCGACCAGGATCGACTCGTCGTCCTCACCCGCTCCGGTGCCGCCGACCAGGTTGTCCCCGGTGTGCCGGACCGAGCCGTCGTTGCTCTCCAGGTGCTGGAAGAAGACCACGTCGGACGGGGTCCGCTCGGCGTACAGCAGCGCCGAGGCGTCCAGGTCGATCTGCCGCGTCCGGCTGCCGAAGAGGCCCCGCTTCGGCGCCGCCTTCCAGCCGAGCCCCATCCGGACGATCGTCAGCGACTCGCCCGAGCCCTTCTGCAGGCTCACCCGCTGCCCCTTGGCAAGGTTCACCGACACGGCGTTGTCCTCTCTGCCCAGCCACGCGGTCGGTCTCCGCGCCGGCTTCACGGTGGAACACCCCCTTGCCGTCCCCCGGCTGAGGCCCCCTGGTGCGACCGCCCGTCCCGGGCGGCACCGCAGGCCAGCCTAGGGCCTGCGGTCGGACGCGTCGGTCAGCGTCTACCCGTTTGTGGCGAGGATGAGACACCGCCGGGCTCGACCGGCACCGGAACCGGCCAAGCCCCGCGCGCGGGCGCCGCCGGGGCGGGCGGGCGCCCCTAGGCGATCCCCGCCTCGCGCATCTGCCGGAGCTCCTTCTTCAGCTCCTTGACCTCGTCGCGCAGCCGGGCCGCGACCTCGAACTGGAGGTCCGTCGCGGCCGCGTGCATCCGGTCGGTCATCGACTGGATCAGCTCGGCCAGCTCGGCCGCCGGCAGGCTCTTGGCGGGCTTGCGGTCCGCGCCCAGCGCCGGCACCGGGGCCTTGCCCTTGCCGGCCGCGCCCCGGTACCCGGAGGAGAGCAGCTCGTCGGTGTCCACGTCCTCGCGGGCGAGGGTGTCCAGGATGTCGCCGATCTTCTTGCGGAGCGGCTGGGGGTCGATCCCGTGCTCCTTGTTGTAGGCCTGCTGCACGGCCCGGCGGCGGTTGGTCTCCTCGATCGCCTTCTCCATCGAGGGGGTGATCCGGTCCGCGTACATGTGGACCTGGCCGGAGACGTTGCGGGCGGCCCGGCCGATGGTCTGGATCAGCGACGTCCCGGACCGCAGGAAGCCCTCCTTGTCCGCGTCCAGGATCGCCACCAGGGAGACCTCGGGCAGGTCCAGGCCCTCACGGAGCAGGTTGATGCCGACCAGCACGTCGTACCGGCCGGCCCGCAGCTCGCGCAGCAGCTCGACCCGGCGCAGCGTGTCGACGTCGCTGTGCAGGTACCGGACCCGGATGTCCAGGCCGAGCATGTAGTCGGTGAGGTCCTCGGCCATCTTCTTGGTGAGGGTGGTGACCAGGACCCGCTCGTCCCGCTCCACCCGCTTGCGGATCTCGTGCACCAGGTCGTCGATCTGGCCCTCGGTCGGCTTGACGATCACCTCGGGGTCGATCAGGCCGGTCGGGCGGATGATCTGCTGGACCTGGCCGTCGCCGCGGGACAGCTCGTACGGGCCGGGGGTGGCCGAGAGGTAGACCGTCTGGTCGATCCGCTCCAGGAACTCCTCCCACTTCAGCGGGCGGTTGTCCATCGCGGAGGGCAGCCGGAAGCCGTGCTCCACCAGGGTGCGCTTGCGGGAGGCGTCGCCCTCGTACATCGCGCCGATCTGCGGGACGGTCACGTGCGACTCGTCGATGACCAGGAGGAAGTCGTCCGGGAAGTAGTCGAGCAGGGTGTTCGGCGGGGAGCCGGGCTCGCGGCCGTCGAAGTGCATCGAGTAGTTCTCCACACCCGAGCAGGTGCCGATCTGACGGAGCATCTCGATGTCGTAGGTGGTGCGCATCCGCAGCCGCTGGGCCTCCAGCAGCTTGCCCTGCTTCTCCATCCGGGCGAGCGTCTCCTCCAGCTCCTTCTCGATGCCGTTGACCGCCCGCTCCATCCGCTCCGGGCCGGCCACGTAGTGCGAGGCGGGGAAGACGTGGACGGAGTCGTCCTGGCTGATGATCTCGCCGGTCAGCGGGTGCAGGGTGTACAGCGCCTCGATCTCGTCGCCGAACATCTCGATCCGCAGGGCGAGCTCCTCGTAGACCGGGAAGATCTCGATGGTGTCGCCGCGGACCCGGAAGGTGCCGCGGGTGAAGGCGAGGTCGTTGCGGGTGTACTGGATGTCGACGAAGCGGCGCAGCAGCACGTCGCGGTCGATCTCCTCGCCCACCTTGAGCCGCACCATCCGGTCGACGTACTCCTGCGGGGTGCCGAGGCCGTAGATGCAGGAGACGGACGCGACCACGATCACGTCCCGGCGGGTGAGCAGCGAGTTGGTGGCGGAGTGGCGCAGCCGCTCGACCTCCTCGTTGATCGAGGAGTCCTTCTCGATGTAGGTGTCCGTCTGCGGGACGTACGCCTCGGGCTGGTAGTAGTCGTAGTACGAGACGAAGTACTCGACCGCGTTGTTCGGCAGCAGTTCGCGGAACTCGTTGGCCAGCTGGGCGGCCAGGGTCTTGTTCGGCGCCATCACCAGGGTGGGGCGCTGCAGCTTCTCGATCATCCAGGCCGTGGTGGCCGACTTGCCGGTACCGGTGGCGCCGAGCAGGACGACGTCCTTCTCGCCGCCGCGGATCCGGCGCTCCAGCTCGGCGATGGCCGCGGGCTGGTCGCCGTTGGGCTGGAAGGGGCTGACGACCTCGAAGGGCGCCACTGACCGCTCAATGCTCGTGATGGGTCGCACGTGTCCACCGTACGACCCCTCACTGACAACGCGAGCGGCCCTCAGCCCTCCCGGCCGCCGTCCCGGGGGGCCTCGCGGGCGCTGTCACGGGCCAGGGCGACCAGTCGGGAGACCGCCCGCAGGTACTTCTTGCGGTAGCCGCCGCGCAGCATCTCCTCGGGGAAGACCTGGTCGAAGGGGATCCCGGAGGCGGTGATCGGCAGCTCGCGGTCGTACATCCGGTCGGCGAGGACGACCAGGCGCAGCGCGGTGGACTGGTCGTCGACCTGGCGCACGCCGCGCAGGCAGACCGCCTGCACGTCGTCCAGCAGCGCGCCGTAGCGGCTGGGGTGGACGGCGGAGAGGTGGTCGAGCAGCGCGGGGAAGTCGTCCAGCGAGGCGCCCGGGGTGCGGGCGGCGACGGCCTCCACGGTCCGGTCGTCGTACGGCGGCGGGGCGTCCGGCAGGCCGCGGTGGCGGTAGTCCTGGCCGTCGATCCGCATCGGGCGGAAGTGCGCGGACAGACCCTGGATCTCGCGCAGGAAGTCGGCGGCGGCGAACCGGCCCTCGCCGAGCTTCTCCGGCAGGGTGTTCGAGGTGGCGCAGAGCTTGACGCCGTTGTCGACCAGGCGGCCGAGCAGGGTGGAGACCAGCACGGTGTCGCCCGGGTCGTCCAGCTCGAACTCGTCGATGCAGAGCAGGCGGTGGTCGGACAGCGTCCGAACGGCCTGCTGGAAGCCGAGCGCGCCGACCAGGTTGGTCAGCTCGACGAAGGTGCCGAACGCCTTCGGGCCGGGAGCGGCGTGCCAGAGCGAGGCCAGCAGGTGGGTCTTGCCGACGCCGTACCCGCCGTCCAGGTAGACCCCGGCCGGGCCGGTGGGGGCGGGGGCGCTGCGGCGGAACCAGCTGCGTTTGGGGGCGGCGTCGGCGCCGTTGAGCGTCCCCGCGAACTGCTCCAGGACCTGGACCGCCTCGTACTGGCTGGGCTGGTTCGGGTCGGGGAGGTACGTTCCGAAGCTGACGACGGAGAAGCGCGGTGGCGGGACCATCTCGGCGACCAGGCGCTCGGCGGGGACGACGGGACGCCGGTCGGTGAGCGCGAGGGGAGCGGTGGCCACGTCTGCGGTCGCTATCGGCTCGGTCGGCGCGTCGGGGAGTGGGGCTGCGGGCACGGTACTAGAGGGTACGCCTGCCGCCGCGCCGGTCGGGCGGAGGGCTGCCGGTGGATTGTCGGTCCACCGGCGACGAGACTGGACGGCATGCAACAGTTGATCAGTCCGCTGCCCCGACCGTTCGCCGATCCGGCGTCGCTGGAGTCGCTGGCGGCCGTCTACGCGTACCCCGACCAGGTGAATCACGGCCGGCCGTGGCTGCGGGCCAACATGGTGGCCGGACTGGACGGCGGGGCGAAGCTGGCGGGTCTGTCCGAGGGGCTCTCCGGGGACGCCGACAAGCGGATCTTCGGGGTGCTGCGGGCGCTGTCGGACGTGGTGCTGGTGGGTGCCGAGACGGTCCGTGCCGAGGGGTACCGGCCGGGCCGGGCCCGGGCCGAGTTCGCCGAGGCGCGCCGGGCGGCCGGGCAGGCGCCGGCACCGGTGATCGCGATCGTCAGCCGCTCGCTGCGGCTGGACCTGGCGGCGCCGCTGTTCACCGAGCCGCTGGTGCGCACGGTGGTGGTCACCACGGAGGACGCGCCGGCGGCCGACCGCCGGGCGGTGGCCGAGGTGGCCGACGTGGTGGTGGCCGGCAAGGGCTCGGTGGACCTGCCGGCGGCGGTCGCGGAGCTGGCCGGGCGGGGCTGGACGAGGCTGCTGAGCGAGGGCGGCCCGCGGCTGCTGGGGCAGCTGGCCGCCGCGGACCTGCTGGACGAGCTGTGCCTGTCGACGGCGCCGCTGATCACGGCCGGCGACGCGCCGCGCATCATCCACGATGCGGAAATGCCTGACGTGCAGCGGATGCGACTGGTCTCATTGATCGAGCAGAAAGGATTCCTCTTCACCCGCTACCTGCGTCTTCACCCGCAAGCCGCGTCACCGGCCCCGTGACCGCCGGACAGTGGTCCCGCTCTCCTTCGGGACCGCCGCCCGCGTGGTCCGCGGACCCGGCGGGCAGCGTGCGGAAAGCTTCCCGCCGGGCAGTATGGGACGCGATGCCGGGGCCCGGGGGCCGGCCACTGGAAGGGACTCACGTGTTCAAGACGGTACTGATGATCGAAAAGGCGCTCTCCGACGCCGATGTGGAGCTGGTCACCACGCTGCACAGCGACGAGAAGGTGTCCTTCGTCGTCCTGATGCAGCCGCGCGGCAAGCAGGACGAGCTGCTGCGGGCGCTGGACGACGTCGCGCTCGGCCACCTCGACAAGGTGGTGCGCGAGCACGACGAGTCCGAGAGCGGGCCGACGGTGGCCAGCGAGTCGCTCGAACACAGCCTGCGCCACCTGCGCCGGGCCGGTGCCGAGGCGGTCGGCGAGCTGGTCGAGGAGAAGCCGCTGGAGCGGCTGCGCGCGGTGGTCGAGGAGCACCGCGCCGACGAGGTCGTGGTGCTCACCTCGCCGCACTTCGTGGAGGAGTTCTTCCACCGCGACTGGGCCTCCCAGGCCCGGCACAAGGTGGGCGTCCCGGTCCTGCGACTGTTCGCCAGCGACTCCTGACCGGACCCGCCGGTGGTGCAGAATCGTCCTTGCGGCCCGTCCGCGAGGACGATTCGCCCGTTGTACCCACACGGCCCGCTGTACCCGCTGTCCCCCTTGTCTGCCCCCGCCCGTACGGAGCCTTGCCTTGAACGACGCCGCGCACGACCTGCACGCCCCGCACTTCATCGGCATCGGCGGCGCCGGGATGTCCGGCCTGGCGAAGATCCTCGCGGTGCGCGGCGCCAGCGTCTCCGGCAGCGACTCCAAGGAGTCCGAGACCGTCCTGGCGCTGCGCGCGCTCGGCGCCAGCGTGCACATCGGCCACGCCGCCGAGCACGTGCCGGACGGCGTCAGCAGCGTGGTCGTCTCCAGCGCCATCCGCGCGGACAACCCGGAGCTGGCCGCCGCCCGCGAGCGCGGCGTGCCGGTGGTCCACCGCTCCGACGCGCTGGCCGCGCTGATGGGCGGCCGCCGGGCGCTGGCCGTGGCCGGCACCCACGGCAAGACCACCACCACCAGCATGCTCGCCGTCGCCCTCGGCGAGCTGGGCCTGGACCCCTCGTACGCGATCGGCGGCGACCTCGACGCGCCCGGCTCCAACGCCCACCACGGCACCGGCGAGATCTTCGTCGCCGAGGCCGACGAGAGCGACCGCAGCTTCCACAAGTACGCGCCCGAGGTGGCGATCGTGCTCAACGTGGAGCTCGACCACCACGCGAACTACGCCTCGATCGAGGAGATCTACGAGTCCTTCGAGACCTTCGTCGGCCGGATCACCCCCGGCGGCACCCTGGTGGTCTCCGCCGACCACGACGGCGCCCGCGAGCTGACCTCCCGGGTGGCCGGCCGCGAGGGCCTGAACGTCGTCACCGTCGGCGCCGCCGAGGACGCCGACGTCCGCGTCCTGTCGGTGGTCGCGCACGGCATGACCAGCGAGGTCACCGTGGAGCTGGACGGCGTCGAGCTGTCCTTCACCGTCTCGGTGCCCGGCCGGCACTACGCCCACAACGCGGTCTCGGCGCTGGCCGCCGGCGTCGCGCTGGGCGTGCCGGCCGCCGACCTCGCCAAGGCGCTCGGCGCCTACACCGGCGTGCGGCGCCGGCTCCAGCTGAAGGGCGAGGCGGCCGGCGTCCAGGTGATCGACTCCTACGCCCACCACCCGACCGAGATGACCGCCGACCTGGAGGCGATCCGGGAGGGCCTGAACGGCAGCGGCCGGGTGCTCGTGGTCTTCCAGCCGCACCTGTTCAGCCGCACCCAGCAGCTCGCCGAGGAGATGGGCGCGGCCCTCGCCCTCGCCGACGCCTCGGTGGTGCTGGACATCTACCCGGCCCGCGAGGACCCGATCCCCGGCGTCACCAGCGAGTTGATCATCGAGGCGGCCGAGCGGGCCGGCGCCGACGTCACCGCCGAGCACGCCTTCGACGCCGCCCCCGCCCTGCTGGCGGGCCTGGCCCGCCCGGGCGACCTGCTGCTCACCATGGGTGCCGGGGACGTCACCAACCTCGGCCCGGAAATCCTTCGGCACCTCGCGAGCGTTGGCACCGACGTCCACGACCTGCCGACCGGGAGTCTGCGATGAGCTACGAGATCGAGAAGAGCGACGCCGAGTGGCGTGCCGAGCTGAGCCCCGAGGAGTACCACGTGCTCCGCGAGGCCGGCACCGAGCGCCCGTTCACCGGTGAGTACACCGACACCAAGACGGTCGGCGTCTACGGCTGCCGTGCCTGCGGGGCCGAGCTGTTCAGCTCGGAGACCAAGTTCGACAGCCACTGCGGCTGGCCGTCGTACTACGCCCCGCTGGCCCAGGACCGGGTGCGGTACATCGAGGACACCACGCTCGGCATGCGCCGGGTGGAGGTCCGCTGCGCCCGCTGCGGAGGGCACCTGGGCCACGTCTTCGAGGGCGAGGGCTACGGCACCCCGACCGACCAGCGCTACTGCATCAACAGCGTCTCGCTGACGCTGCGGCCGGCCGACGAGAGCTGACCGCGACGACCGCGGGCCCGGGAGCCGACCAGGCGCCCGGGCCCGCGGGTTATCCACCGGCCGGGTGGAAGCGGACCGGCAGGTGGACCAGGGCACGGTGGAACGGCCCCGGGCGCCAGAGGAGCTCCTCGGCGGGGGTGCTCAGTTCGAGGTCGCTCAGCCGGCTGGTGAGCTGCTCGATCGCGGTGATCGCGATCAGCAGCGCCGGGTCCCGGGCCGGACAGGCGTGCGGGCCGGCCGCCCAGGCCAGGTGGGCGGACTCGCCGCTGCGCAGTTCGGCGCCGTCGGTGGGCGGCGCGGCCTGCGAGTTGGCCGCCGCGTAGGACACCAGGACCAGCGAGCCGGCGGCGATCTCCCGGCCGTGGAAGGTGATGTCGTAGCGCGGGTAGTGGGCGGAGAGGTTGGCCATCGGCGGCTCGTGCCAGAGCACCTCGTCGATCGCCTGGTACGCCGTCACGGCGCCGCCGAACAGTGACCCCGCGTACCGGGCGTCGGTGAGCAGCCGCAGCAGCGCGTTGCCGATCAGATTGGTGGTCGGCTGGTGCCCGGCGATCATGGTGAGGGTGATCTGCCGGACCACCTCGTCGTTGTCCAGCCCGACCGGGTGGGTGAGGAACCACGAGGTGAGGTCGTGCCGGGGGCGTTCGCGCCGCTCGGCGACCATGCCGGTGACCACCGAGACGAGGTCCCCGTAGGCGGCGACGGCCTTCTCGGTGGACTCCATCATCCCGGCGATGCCGGCCACCAGCCGGGCGCTGTGCTCCTCGGGCACGCCGAACCAGGTGTTGAACACGAACACCGGCAGCTGCCGGGCGTACTCGGCGATCAGATCGGCCGAGCCGGTGGCCGCGAAGGCGTCGATCAGCCGGTGCGCGACCTCGGCGACCCGGCGCTGGAGCAGGTGCGGTTCGAGCAGGGCCAGCCCGTCGGTGATGACCTGGCGGTAGCGGGCGTGGATCTCGCCGTCGCTGAAGAAGGCGGTGGGGCGGTAGCCGAGCACCGGCAGCAGCGGCGAGGTCGGCGACACCGTGCGCTGCCAGGCCCGCGAGTCCTTGGAGAAGGTGTCGGTGTCGCGCAGCAGGTCCAGCGCGGCCTGGTAGTCGGTGACCAGCAGGGCCTCCACGCCGGGGGCGATCTCCACCGGGGCGACGGCGCCGTAGCGGCGCAGCCGGTCGTAGACGGGCTGCGGGTCGGCGGCGAAGGCCGGGCCGTAGATCGGGATCGGACGGGTGGCGGACGCGGTGCCGGGCGCCTCGTCGGGGACGGGCGCCTCGTCGGGGACGGGCGCCTCGTCGGTGCTGGTCACGGCTGCGTCGGTGCTGGTCACGGGTGCTCCGGGGCGGCGTCGGGTGCGGCGGCGGATGGCGCGTCGGGCGGGACGTCGGCCGGGACGTCGGGGGAAGCGGGCAGACCGTGCAGGACGTGCTCGGCCAGCGCGATCAGCGCGTCGAGGCTGGAGCCGCGCTCACGGGCGTCGCAGAGCACCAGCGGGGTGGCGGCGTGCAGGTCCAGGTGGGACCGGAGCACCTCGATCGGGTGCGCGGGCGCGCCCGGGAAGCAGTTGACGGCCACCGCGTAGGGCAGCCCCTGCTCCTCCACCATGTCCATGATCTCGAAGGAGTCGGCGAGCCGGCGGGTGTCGGCCAGCACCAGGGCGCCGACGGCGCCGCGGGCGATGTCCTGCCAGAGCGGGAAGAAGCGGCGCTGGCCCGGGGTGCCGAACATGTAGAGCACCACCTGCCCGGGCAGCGTGAGGCGGCCGAAGTCGACCGCCACCGTCGTGGTGGTCTTGCCCGGCGGCAACCCCCGCGCGTCGTCGACGGGCGCGCCGGTCTCGGTCATCGCCTCCTCGGTGTGCAGCGTGGGGATCTCCGACAGGGTGCGGATCAGCGTGGTCTTGCCGACGCCGAACGGACCGGCGACCACCAGCTTCATCAGCGTCTGGTCCCGGTCGGGCAGGTAGCCCACCCGGTCGGTCCGGCCGGTCGGGCTACCGGAGCGTACGGAGTCCAACGAGGAGCCTCTCAACGATGGAGCGGTCGGTCTGCTGTGCGCGGGGGATCGGGGCCCGGGCCCGTAAGCAACCCGTCTCGACCAGGTCGGCCGCGAGGAAGACGGTGGCGCTGACCGGCAGGCGAAGGTGGGCGGCGGCCTCCACCACGGTCAGTGCGCCGGGCCGCAGCAGCTCCCAGAGCCGCCGGTGCTCGTCCTCCACCTCCTGCGGCGGTTCCGCGCCGGCCGCGTACAGGACGGTGAGCCGTTCGAAACCCGCCGTACCGGGCCTGGTCCGGCCGCCGGTGGCCAGGTAGGCGGGGACCATCCGCCTGCGGGGTACGGCGGTCATGACCGGGCGGTGCTGTCCTGCTGCCTGGCCGGGCTCGCCAGTGCGCGGCCCAGAGCGGCGACCTGCACCTGCATCTGGTAGGCCACGTTGCCGAGTTGGGCCTCCGGCGTGGTGAACACCGCCAGCGAGGTGTTCTCGCCGGCCGGGACGACGACGGCGAAGCCCAGCTCGGACTCGACCACGGTCTGCGCCAGGCGGGGCTGCTCGGCGTCGGTGAAGGCCGTGGTGAACGCGCGGGCGGCGGCGTGCACGGTGGCGGTCATCGCCGCGACCCGCTCCGCCGAGGCTCGGCCGAGGCCGGCCGAGGCGCCCTCGACGAGGCCGTCCCCGGTCGCGATCACGGCGTGCAGGACACCCGGCAGCTCCAGCAGCGGGGTCAGCACCCACGAGATCTCGTCGGTGGCGGTAGGGCTGGGCGTGCTCACTGCTCGGCTCCTTCGGAGGTCTGGGCGGGGCGGTGGCCGGGCCTCCCCGTGCGGTCGGCGAAGCCGGTGTGGTCGGCTGCCTCCGCTCCGGTGACCCCGGCGCTGGTGGTGCTCGTGGTGCTCGTGCCGGCGTCGGCGCTCGGACCGGTACTCGGACCGGCGCTCGCGGCGACCGCGTCCGCGACCCGGTCGACCGGCTCGGCCGGGGTCTCGGGGGTCTCCGGCGCGGCGGGGGCACCGGGCGCGGCCGGGCTGTCGGGGCCACCGGGCGCGGCCGCCCTGGCGACCTCGGCGCGGCCGGAGTCCGTGCCCTGCTGCAGGGCCTCCCAGCGGGCGGCGGCCTGCTCGGGCGTCCGGGCGGCGCCGCCGGCGGGCGTGGCGTCCGCCCCGAGGCCCGAGGGGCCCGTGCGGTCCGGGGCCGCCGCCGCCCCGGCCGGGGCGGCGTCCGGCAGTCGGGTGGCCCGCCCGGACGCTTCGCCGGACGGCCGGCCCGCCGGCGCCCGCTGGGTGAGCGGCTGACGCCTGCGCCGGCTGGGCAGGCCACTGTCGTCGGAGTCCACCGGCCGCACCGGTGGCACGACGTGCATGGCCGGCACGGTCTGCCGGGTCGGCAGACCGTGCCCGTCCGGCAGGTCGTGCCGGTCCGGCAGGTCGTGCCTGTTCTGATCGTCGGATTCTTCGCGCGGGTCCGGCACCGCCTGGACGGTGGGCGCGGGAGCCGGGCCGGCGCCGGCCCGCAGCGGCAGCGGAGTGAGCACCGACAGCGGCTGCTCCTCGTCCACGACCGTCAGCAGGGCGGCCGGGATCCGCACGATGGTCCGCATGCCGCCGTAGGGCGAGGGCTCGACGTGGCAGGAGAACCCGTACTGCCGGGCCAGCTTGCCGACCACCGCGAAGCCGGTCTTCGGCGGGTTGCCCAGCTCGGTGAGCAGCACCTCGGCCGGGCCGGCCACCAGCCGCCGGGCCCGGCGCAGCTGGTCCTCCTCCATCCCGATCCCGCTGTCGTCGATGATCACCAGCGCGCCCCGGCCGCCCTGCTGGACGGTGACCGGGACGTCCGTCTCCGGGTGCGAGTACGACGTGGCGTTGGCGAGCAGCTCGGCGACGGTGATGGCGAGCGGCTCGGCGGCCCGGGCGACCACGGCCAGCCGGCTCTCCCGCAGATGGTTGGCCACCTTGATCCGGGCGTAGCCGGGCACCCGGGAGAGCGCGCCGACCACCACCTCGGCCAGCGGCGAGTCGGTCCGGGCCAGCCCGGGCCAGGCCTCGCAGAGCACCGCGATGGTCTGGATCCGGCGCAGCGCGACCTCGTTGCGGAAGTCGACCTCCAGCAGGCGCGGATCGTCGTTGTCGTGCTGGAGCTGCTGGACGAGGCTCTGGATCTGGTACAGCAGGGTCTGGATCTTGGAGGTGGCGCCGCGCATCGCGGACCGGGCGGCGGCGTCGACCCGCTCGCGCTCGTCGGTGACGGCGGCGGCCGAGGCGTCCAGCACGGCCTGCAGGGCCCGGACCGCCTCCGGGCCCACGGCCCGCGCGTCCAGCGGTCCGGAGACGGGCGCGTTGGGGTGGCTGAGCCGCAGCGCGGCGGCCGCCACCCGCTCCCCGGCCAGGTGGTCGACCTCGGCCAGCAGGGCCGCGGCCCGCTCCTCGGCGGCCGCCTGCCGCTCCTGCGCCTCGGTGGTGCGGTCCTCGGCCGCGCGGGCGTGCAGCTCGGCCTCGGCCGCGCGGTGGTCCGCGGCGGCGGTGCGCTGCTCCGCCTCACGGACCCGGCCCTCGGCGGCGAGCGCCCTGGTCTCGACCCGTTGGACCTCCTCGTCCGCCCGCCGGGCGGCCGCCTGGGCCTCGCGCTGCTGCTGCTCGCCCCGGGCCAGCCGGCCCTCGGCGGCGCGGGCGCGCTCCTCGCTGTGGGCGGTGGCCGCCTCGGCGGCGGTGGCCCGGGCGAGTGCCCGGGCACGCCCGCGGGCCAGGACAGCGGCCGCCGCGAGCGCGGCGACCGCGGTCACCGCGAGGGCGAGCAGCGCGATCTGGGTCATCGAAGTCCTCGGAAGTCCTCGATCGAAGGGGTTCGGAATCGCCGGAGGCGGCGGGCCGGGCCGGACGGTCGGCGCCGCCGGACGGGCCGGGCCCCGGCGAGGGGCACCGGCCGCGGCCCGGCCGCCCGGGAGGCGGTCGGCGGCGGGCGGGTCGGGTCAGGCCGGCGAGGAGGGGAAGCGCCCGGGCCGGGACCGCGGTGCCCGGGCGGCGTCCTGGGCCAGCTCCCGGGCCACCAGGGCGACCTGGCTCATCGCCTCCAGGACGTTGGGCACCGCGCTGCCGTCCAGGTGCCGGTACTCGGCCGCGACGGTCAGCACCAGGCGCTCGGGCAGGCCGAGTTCGGGGTGCCGCTGCTCGGCGATGATCCGCCGGGCCGCGTCCAGGGCCGGTATCCCGGCGCGGTGCAGCGCGTGCGCGCGCTCACGGACGTACCCGAGGTAGCCGATGTGGGCCTCGACGCCGGACCGGTCGAGCACCGGACCGTGGCCGGGGACGAAGATCTCGGCGCCGGTGGCCAGCGCCTGCTCGCAGGCGCCGATGATGTTCTCCAACGGGCCGGCCCAGTGCGAGGGGTGGTCGCCCGGCTGTTCGCGGGTCGACCCGAAGATCACGTCGCCGGTGAACACCACGCGCTGGCGCGGCAGATGGACGATCAGGTCGCCGCCGGTGTGCGCGGCGGGCAACGCGGTGATCCGCACGGGGTACTCCCCCACCCGCAGCTCCAGTTCGCCGCTGAAGACGGTGTGCGGGTGGACGGGGTCGGTCCGCGACCAGTCGAACGGGCCGAAGTGCTCACGGAGGTAGTCGCCGAGCGGCGAGGCCGGGTCGCTGCCCACGACCAGCGCGTGCTGCTGCTTGGGGGTCGGCTCGTAGTGGATGTGGTCCAGCGCCTCCCGGGTGGCGATCACCTCGGCGTCCGGAAGCACCCCGGCGCCCCAGAGGTGGTCACCGTTGGCGTGGGTGACGACCACCCGGTCGATGCCGACCCCGTCGGCCAGCCGCTGCCGGCTCTGCGCGAGGAACTCCGCGGCGAGGGAGGGGTCGTACGGCGTGTCGATCCAGAGCGCGGTCCGCGGCGAGGCCAGCAGCCCGCAGTTGGCCAGGCCCCAGCCCCGCTTCGGCGGAAGCCACACGTACAGGTCTTCGGCAATCGCGCTCACGTTCGCGCGGCTGATCGTCATGGGCGCGATTATGCCGATGATATG
This sequence comes from Kitasatospora sp. NPDC059327, assembly GCF_042752535.1. Classification (NCBI taxonomy): domain Bacteria; kingdom Bacillati; phylum Actinomycetota; class Actinomycetes; order Kitasatosporales; family Streptomycetaceae; genus Kitasatospora; species Kitasatospora sp. NPDC059327. Next base: position 14,892 of record NZ_JBHYYB010000076.1, read on the forward strand.
ACGATGGTGAAGCAAAACCCTTGTGATTCAAGCCAATTCCTGCCCCAGACCCTCCCGAGCTGTCCCAATTCGCACCAGTGCGGTCTGGACCACATCGTCTCAAGGGGCAGGATGAACGGTCCGGACCGTGACACCGGACCCCGGGCACCGCCCGCTCACACCACCGGCAGCAACCGGCAGACCTCGACCGTGACATCGACCGTGTCGAGACCGATCACCCGGCCCTCGACGGCGGCGAATCCTTTCTCCCCGGCGCGGAACATCGCCGCCAGCGGCGACTTCCGGGTGGCGGCCGCCAACGCCTCCACGGCCATCGCCGAGCCGAAGGCGAAGACCCCGCAGAGCACGACGCAGGGCGCGTGCCGCGAGGTCCGGGTCACGAAGACGAAGCCGTGGTCGCGGATCAGTTCGTCGGCCGCGTTGTACTGCGCCTCGAAGGTCATCCCGCCCCAGCGGGCCCGGGCCGCCTCCGGGTACTCGATGCAGAAGTCCGGGAATCCCGCGCCGAGCACGGTCGCCGAGTACCGATTGACGCTCGGTCCGCCGATCGAGAAGGTCGGCATCCTCGGGTCCTGCGCTCCGGCCGCGACCAGTTCGATCGTCGCCTTCCGATTGATCTTCCGCAGCAGATCCGTGAGTTGGGCTATCGCCCGGGCCTCGGCCATCGGCATGAAGAGGACGTTCTTCGGCCCCCGGCTCGTCAGCCGCCGACCGTCCTTCGCGAAGGCGAACTCCGCCGCCTCGATGCTGGGGGTGACGATCTGCACCCGGCTGTACGGGGCGAGCAGCACCCGCAGGAACCCGTACCGCAGGAACAGCCGGGCCCGGGCGAGGGAACGGGCCGCCAGAAAGCCGATCACCGCCGGAACGAACCCGACCAGGACCTGAAGCAGGATCTCCATAGCATCCCCCGCGAGGACGACTCGGGCACGAACTGTCTGCCGTGAGGTGATGCCCCGTAGAACACCGGGAACTCCCGACACGGCAGTCCACCCCGCGCCAGCTGCGGAATGCGCGCCCGATTCACCCCTTCGAGTGAAGGAAACCGGCCGCCCGTTCCCCTCCGGTCAGCCGTCCAACCGCTTGGTGAACTTCCGCTCACTCGCACACCGCTGGTACCCGAGCCACGCGTTGATCGCGAGCATCGGCGCGTTGGTCGCGTCGTTGCTGGTGTACGCCCACCGGTAGCCGGCCTCCCGGGCCCGGCGCAGGGACTCCGCCTTCGCCGGCTTGCTCAACCCCCGGCCGCGGAACTCCCGGCGGCAGGCGGTGAACGCCGACCAGTGGCGCCGGGCCCCGTCCGTCTGCACCGCGCCGAACGCGGCCGGCTCGCCGTCCACCACCGCCACCACGGTGAGGTCGCGGTCGAAGTCGGGGCGGGCCCACTCGCCGGTGAGGAACTCCTCGTGGTCGGCGGCGTCCATCGCCACCTCGCCCGGCTCGTCCCGGAGCGCGTCCGCGACGAGGGTACGGAACTGCTCGCCCTTGGCCTGCCGGGCGTTCAGCCAGGTCAGGACCTCGGGGGTGAGCAGCAGGTGCTCACGGCCGGCCCGGTGGGCGGCCGCGGCGGCCGCGGCGTCGGCGGGGCGGAAGTCACGGACGGTCAGCGTGGTCACAGGCGGGCCACGGTAGCCCGGGCCGCGGCCCGTTCGCCCCCGAATTTCCTCCCCGTCGGCGGGCCGGCGACAGGGACGGGACCAAAGTCCCTCATCACCGGTCCGACAAGCTCAAATAATGCTCTGAGAAGACCGGGCGGGGCTTGGCAGCCGTCCCCACCGGGGACATCCTCAGCAACACGGCCCGGCCCGACCCCGGCAACGACGCCCGCGTCGGCCGACGGCTTCCCACCAGCCCTCCGAAGGGGGCGAACCGATGACCACTCCTGCCATCCGGCGCAGGACGCCCGCCGCTCCGGCCCGGGACACCGGGCGGACGCCGGACACGACCGGCCCGACCGGCCCGACCGGTCCGACCGGCTCCACCGGCGCGACCACCTCGACGGCCCAGGCCACGGCGGCCACGACGACCGCGACCGGCACTCCGGGTACCGCGCTCGGTGTCGGCCTCGGCTGGCGCGCCGAGATCGACACCGTCGTGGAGCGGCAGCCCGGCCTGGACTGGGTCGAGGTGGTCGCGGAGAACATCTGCGCCGACCACCTCCCCGAGTCGCTGCGGATCCTGCGGGCCCGCGGCGTCACCGTGGTCCCGCACGGCGTCTCGCTCGGCCTCGGCGGAGCCGACCGGCCCGACCCGGCCCGGCTCGACCGGCTCGCCGAGGCGGCCGGGGCGCTCGGGTCCCCCCTGGTGACCGAGCACCTCGCGTTCGTCCGGGCCGGCGGTCTGGAGGCCGGGCACCTGCTGCCGGTCCCCCGCTCCCGCGACGCCCTCAAGGTGATCGCCGAGAACGTCAGGATCGCGCAGGACCGGCTCCCGGTGCCGCTGGCCCTGGAGAACATCGCGGCCCAGCTGGCCTGGCCCGACGACGAGCTGACCGAGGGCCAGTTCCTCGCCGAGCTGGTCGAGCGCACCGGTTGCCGGCTGCTGATCGACGTCGCCAACCTGCACACCAACCGGGTCAACCTCGGCCTGGACCCGGCCGCCGAACTCGACCGCCTGCCGCTGGAGGCGCTGGCCTACGTCCACGTCGCCGGGGGCACCATGATCGACGGCGTCTGGCACGACACCCACGCCCACCCCGTCACCGAGCCGGTGCTGGAGGTGCTGGCCGAGCTCTGCGCCCGGGTCGCACCGCCCGGCGTCCTGCTGGAGCGGGACGCCGACTTCCCGCCCCCGGCCGAGCTCGCCGCCGAACTGGAGGCCATCCGCCGGGTGCTGGCGGGGGGCGGCGCCGGATGACCGCCCCGACGGACGAGTCCACCGACCTCACCGCCGCCCGCGCCGCGCTGGCCCGGCGTCAGGAGGAGCTGCTGAAGGCCCTGGTGGCCGGCGGACCCGTCCCGCCCGGCTTCGACCCGGCCCAGGTGCGCGCCCAGTCGGCCGGCCTGGCCGCCAAGCGCCGCGACACCACCGCCAAGGTGGCCCCGGAGCTGCCCCGCCTGCTCGGCCGGCGGTACGGGCCGCTGTTCCTGCGCTACGCGGGTACGCACCCGCAGACCGGCGGCTACCGCGCCGACGCCCGCGCCTTCGCCGTCTGGGCACTCACCGACGGACCGGGCGCGGGGCCCGACCCGGCCCGGCCGGGCGCCGGGCCGCTCGACGCCGAGCAGCGGCAGGCCCTGGAGCGGTGGCTCCACGGCCCCGCCGCCGAGCGCCCGGCCGGCCCGCTCACCCGCCTGCGCCGGGCCCTGCGCCCCGGCCCGCGGCACTGAACCAGAACCACCCACACCATTCCGGGGGAACCGCCCATGTGGCACAACGTCTTCTTCGCCGTCCCGGCGATGCTGCTGTTCGCGGCCGCGTCGTACGCCTCGCACACCAGGAACCTGGTCAAGCGGGTACCACAGGTCAAGGGCCTGCCCGGGCGCGGGCTCCCGCTCCTGGACACCGCGTTCCTCTCCGGAGGCCCCGGCCGGGTCTTCGACACCGCCCTGGTCCGGATGCACCAGGCCGGCCGGGTCGTCGTCAACCGGGCCGGCCTGGTCACGCTGACCACCGAGAAGCCCTACGACGCCGTCGACCTGGCGATCATCGAGGCCGTCGGGCCGACCCGGCAGCGCGACCTCACCTCCCTGCGGCGCGCGGTGATGCGCGCCCCCGCCGTCCAGGAGCTCGGCGACCGGCTCGCCGACCGCGGGCTGCTGCGCAACCCCACGCTGATGCGCCGGGCCAAGGTGGCCCGGCGACTGCTCTGGTCGGCCCTGCTGCTCACGGTGGCGACCATCGTGGTCGCCTACCTGGTCGACCACGGCGAGGCCGACCGCCCCTCGCTCTGGCTCCCGCCCGTGCTGGTGCTCGTCGGCCTGGTGTCGCTGCTGGTGACCTGGCCGCTCAAGGGCCGGATCACCCCGGCCGGCCGGCGCCAGCTCGCCCTGATGTCCGTCGGCAAGCCGTGGAAGCCCAGCTCCGGTCTGGCCCCGCGGGCGGCCGGCGGCGCCCTGGTCGGTGCGATCGCGCTCGGCGGACTGGCCGCCTCCGGACTGGAGGACGCGGAGCTCCAGGAGGCGCTGCTCGCCGCCGCGGCGGCCGACCTGGTGACGGCCAGGTCCGCGGTGGCGGGCGGGTCCTCGTCCTCCTCCAGCAACTCCGTCGCCACCTCGTGCTCCTCCACCGGCACCTCCTGCGGCGGCGCCACGTGGTGCGGCAGCGGCTCCGACTCGGGCTCCTCGGGGTCGAGCTGCGGCGGCAGCGGCTGCGGATCCTCCTCGTCGAGCTGCGGGTCCTCGTCCTCGTCGAGCTGCGGGTCGAGCTCCAGCAGCTGCGGCTCCTCCTCCAGCTGCGGTGGTGGCAGCAGCTGCGGATCCTGAGGCCCGGGGTCCTCCTGAGTCACAGTTCGGTATCGCGGACCGGAAATTCGTTCCGCCCGGAGCCGGGGCAGGTCTACAACAAGCCCATGTGGTTGCTCTTCCTGATCCCGGCCTGTGCCACCGCGGTGCTCTCCTGCATCCGGCTGGTCCGGATGACCGCCACCGCCGACGCGCTCGCCGGACAGGAGGGGCTCCGGCCACCGGAGGCGGTCGGGATCGGGCTCTACGAGACCGCCTACCTGGCGGGCGGCCCGGACCGCGTGGTCGAACTGGCCCTGGTCCTGATGGCCTCCCGGGGGCGGCTGCACCTCGCGCACACCGGCTGGACCACCGTCGTCGACCCCAGGGGCCGCAGCCGCCTGGAGCGGGCGGTGGTCGCCGCCGTCGGGCCCGGGGGGCAGTGCCGGACGGACGACCTGCGCCACGCGATGTCCGTCCACCCCACCGTGCTGGAGATCGGCGGCCGCCTCGCGCTGGCCGGCCTGGCCACCCCGGCCCCGGTGCAACGGCAGACCGTCCTGGTGATCCGGCAGGTCCGGCAGGCGCTGCTGTTCTCGCTGGTGCTGCTGGCCGCCGCACTGGCCGTCGGCGGGTTCTCCGGCGGTGACGCCCTGGCGCCGCTCGCCTGGTTCTCCCTGCCGCTGGTGCTGACCGCGGGCACGCTGCTGATGGCCCGGGTCGACGTCTACCCCTACACCCGGTGGGCCTCCCCGGTCGGCCAGGAAGTGCTGCGCGAGGTCCGTCCGCCGCGCCAGCACGGCCTCACCGACGACGACGAGCGCGAACTGCTCACCGCCGTCGCCATGATGGGCCCGTCCGCGCTCCCGGACGCCCGGCTCCGCGCGGCCCTGCGCCCGCACCGGAGCTGACCGACCGGCAGCGGACCGGGAGCCCCCGCAGACGCCGGGAGGCCGGCTCCCCCCTCGGCGGGGCGGAGCCGGCCTCCCGGCGGGCGGGCGGGTCAGACCAGGCCGGCCAGCAGCTCACTGACCGGCTTGCGGCGACCGGTGAAGAAGGGGACCTCCTCGCGGACGTGCAGCCGGGCCCGGGACGGGCGCAGGTCGCGCATCAGGTCGACGATCCGGTGCAGCTCGTCCGCCTCGAAGGCGAGCAGCCACTCGTAGTCGCCGAGCGCGAACGAGGCCACCGTGTTGGCCCGCACGTCCGGGTAGCCGCGCGCCATCTGGCCGTGCTCGGCGAGCATCGCGCGCCGCTCGGCGTCCGGCAGCAGGTACCACTCGTAGGAGCGGACGAAGGGGTAGACGCAGACGTAGTCGCGCGCGCGCTCGTCGGCCAGGAAGGCCGGGATGTGCGACTTGTTGAACTCGGCCGGGCGGTGCAGCGCCATGTTGGACCAGACCGGCTCCAGCACCCGGCCGAGGCCGGTGCGGCGGAAGCGGTTGTACGCCTCCTGGAGGTCGTCCGAGTCCGCCGCGTGCCACCAGACCAGGATGTCGGCGTCCGCCCGCAGGCCGGACACGTCGTAGGTGCCGCGCACCGTGACGTCCTTGGCGTCGAGCTGCGCGAACAGCTCGTCCACCTCGGCGGCCAGGGCGGCCCGGTCCTCGGGCAGCTCGCCCTTGAGCTTGAACACCGACCACATGGTGTAGCGGATGACCTGGTTCAGGTCGCGCGCCTTCTTCTTCTCGGGCTGCTGCTCCGGCTGCTGCTCAACGGTCTCAGTCATGCGCCCATTGTCCTCTCCGTGACGTTCTCCCCGGTCGTCGGGGTCAACACTTCGTCGAGCGCGGCGACGGCCGCCCGCGCGCTCGCGATACAGGCCGGGATGCCCACTCCGTCGTAGGCGGCCCCGCAGACGGCCAGCGCGCCCGCCCGGCCGACGGCCGTCCGGATCCGGGCCACCCGGTCCAGGTGACCGACCGGGTACTGCGGCAGGCCGGACCGCCAGCGGGTGACCGCGGTGTCGTAGGGACGGGCGGTCAGGCCGATCGCCTCACCCAGGTCGGACAGCGACCGCGCCACCAGCTCCTCGTCCGCCAGCTCCAGCGGCTGCTCCTCGCGCAGCCGGCCGAGCGAGGTGCGCAGCAGGAAGGCGTCGGGGGCCGAGCGCTCCAGCCAGCCCCACTTGTTGGAGGAGAAAGTGGAGGCCTTGATCCGCCGGCCGTCCACCGGCGGCACCAGGAAGCCGCTGCCGGTCGGCGGCTCCGGGAGGTCGGCCCGCCGGAACGCCAGGGTGACCAGCGCCATCCCCGCGTACTCGACGGCCGCCAGCTCGGCGGCCGCCCCCGGCGCGTCCGGGCGCAGCAGCCGGGCGGCGGCGGGCGCGGGCACCGCGAGCACGACGGCGTCCACGTCCAGCGCCTCGCCGTCGGCGGTCACCACCCGCCAGCCCCCCGGGATCCGGCGCAGCCCGTCCACCGCGGTGCGGGTGCGCAGCTCGACCCCGGCCCGGGCGCAGGCCTCGGCGACCGCCCCGGGCAGCGTGCCGATGCCGCCGCGCAGCCCCTGGAAGACGGGGGTGCCGACGATCCGCGGCCGGGTGGCCAGCTCGTGCACGCCCTCCACCAGTGAGCCCCCGCCCCGCGCGATCTCCAGCAGCTGCGGTACGGCCGCGCGCAGCGAGATCTCGTCGGCGTGCCCGGCGTAGACGCCGCCGAGCAGCGGTTCGACCAGCCGGTCCACCACCTCGCGGCCCAACCGGTCCGCGACGTAGCGCCCGATCGCGACATCGTCCGTGACCTCGGTGGCGCCCTCGTGCCGGGCCCGCTCCAGGCCCTCGGCGCTGAGCACCCCGGAGGCGGCGAGCGCCGCGAGGTCACCGGGGACGCCCATCACCTGACCGCCGGGCAGCGGACGCAGCGCGCCCCTGGTCCAGATCGCGGCCTTCGCGGTGGTCGGCGGCTCCAGCGCGTCGCCCAACCCGACCGCCCGCGCCAGCTCGACCGCCTCCGGCCGCCGCGCCAGCATCGACTCGGCCCCGAGGTCCACCCGGACCCCGCCGACCTCTCCCCCGGACAGCTTCCCGCCGAACCGGTCGGACGCCTCCAGCAGCGTCACCCGCGCCCGTGCGGCGCCACCGGCCGCCCCGCTGAGAAAAGCGGCCGCGGCCAGCCCCGCGATACCGCCACCGATCACGACGACCTGTGCTTGCGACATGTCCCGCAGTCTCGCAGGTCCTTACATCAATGCCTCAATCCGCCCGCTTCCGGACAGGGACGAGAGCGTCGAGGTCGAGGTCGACGGGGAACGGGACCGGCCGTCGCAGCCGGCCCCGGAAGATCCCGGCCGGAGCGTAGGAGGAGGTACTGGCCTCGCGTTCGAAGACGTGCGCCACCGGCAGGCCCTCCTCCTCCTCGATGATCCAGTAGTGCGGGATCCCGGCCTCGGCGTACTTGCGCACCTTGACGGTACGGTCCCGGTGGGCCGACTCCGGCGAGACGACCTCCACGACGAGCGCGACCTCCTCGGGTGCGAACCACGTACGGTCGGGGTCGAACTCGGCGGTGGCGACCAGCAGGTCCGGCTCCGGACGGTTGCGCGGGTCCAGCTTGATCGTCATCTCACGCTCCGCGAGGACCCCGTCCGGCACGAGCTCCTCCAGGACACCGGTCAGCGCCGTGACCACCCGGCTGTGCCAGGAACGCTGCGGGGACATCACGAAGACCAGTGCTCCATCGATCAGTTCGGTGTGCCGCGGCGCCTGCGGCAGGTGGTCGAGGTCCTCGGCGAGCCACCCCTCCTCGCGGGGCGCGTACATCCAGTCCGGCAACTCACTCATGGAGCCCAAGGTAGCGTCCGGGACGGTCCGCGGGCATCCGCTCACCCGGGCCACCGAGCGGAGGAGAGGCAGTGGAGCCTGCGGAAGTCCTCGGGGACCGACCGGCCCCGGAGGAGATGATCCTGGTGAGCGCGTGCCTGGCCGGCGTGCCCTGTCGCTACGACGGGCGGGCGAAGACCGCGGAGGCCGTGGTCGGGCCGGCCGGGGAGGGGCGGGCGGTGGTGGTCTGCCCGGAGGGGGCGGGCGGGTTGCCGACGCCGCGGCCGCCGGCCGAGATCGTCGGTGGGGACGGCGCCGACGTGCTGGACGGCCGGGCCCGGGTGGTGGACTCGACGGGGGCCGACCTCACCGAGGCGTTCCTGGACGGCGCCCGGCAGGCGTTGGCCGCCGCCGAGGCCGCCGGGGCGCGGCGGGCGCTGCTGATGGCCCGCAGCCCCTCCTGCGGGTGCGGCCGGATCTACGACGGCACGTTCACCGGGGCGTCGCGGCCGGGTGACGGGGTGACGGCGGCGCTGCTGCGGCGGGCGGGGATCGCGGTGGAGGCGGTCTGACGCCTTGTCCGCTCCGCAGCCGAGCCGTGATCGAGCTGCGACCTCCGGAGCGGGTCCGATCGGGGCCCGGTCCCGTCGAATGGTTCGGGTGCCGGACGGAAGCGGCACCGGAACCGAGGACGCGGGGAGGGCTCGATCGTGGAACGAGGACGGCACAGAGCGGGGGCGCTGGCGGCGGTGGTCGTGGCGGCGGTCCTGGCCGGCGGGTGCGGCGCCGCCGACCGGGGGGACTCCGCGCGCGGAGTCCCGGCGGCAGCGGCGGCCGGTGACGCGGCGGCGCCGGCGGCGCCGGGAGCGGCGGCCGCGCCCAAGGTCGCGCCGGAGTCGGGCTCCGGGCAGTCGGGCTCCGGGCAGTCCGCCGTGGTGCCCGTGGTGGACACCCGGCAGATCGCGTACAGCGCGCAGCTGTCGGTGCGGGTGGCGCGGACGGACACCGCGCTGGCGAGGGCCCGCGAGCTGGCGATCGGCGCGGGCGGCTACGTGGCGAGCGAGACGGTGAGCGGCGGCGGTCAGCCCGGTGACACGGGCACCGGCGGTCGCCCGGAGGACCGCCCCGCGCCCGGCCCGCAGAGCGGGCAGCTCACGGTGAAGGTGCCGTCGGCGGCCTACCAGCAGACCCTGGACCAGCTCGCGGGGCTCGGCGAGGTGCTGTCCCGCAAGAGCCAGGCGGACGACCTCACCCAGCAGGTCGCGGACGTCTCCAGCCGGACGCAGACCCAGCAGGCCAGCGTGGACCGGGTCCGGGCGCTGATGGCCCAGGCCAGGACACTGGCCGAGATCACCAGCCTGGAGGGCGAGTTGAGCCGCCGCGAGGCGGATCTGGAGTCGCTGCAGAAGCAGCTGAAGGAGCTGTCGGCGAGGACCTCGCTCTCCACCATCACGCTCGACGTGCGGCAGCGGGCGGACACCCCGGCACCGGACCGGCCCGACGCGAAGGAGCACGACGGCTTCCGGGACTCCGTCGGCTCGGCGCTGGGCGGCGGCTGGCACGTCCTGACCGCGATCGTGCGGGGCGTCGCGGTGGCGGTCGCCGCGGTGACGCCGTTCCTGTTGGTGCTGGTGCCGGCGGCGCTCGCCTTCTGGCTCGTCCGCCGGCGCCGGCGGCCCGCGCTGCCGCCGGTCCCCGCCCACCTGCCGCACCAGCCGCACCAGCCGCAGGACGAGAACGGGGACGAGGACCAGCGGGCCCAGGAGCGACAGGAGCCGTGAGAACGACGACGGCGGGCCCCGGTCGAACGGGGCCCGCCGGGTCGACGCCGTCGCGGCGGCCGGTCAGCGCGCGCTGGCCTCGTGCACGAACGCCACCAGCCGGCTGAGCGCGTCCGGGTCCATGCTGGGCAGCACGCCGTGGCCGAGGTTGAAGATGTGGCCGCTGGTGCCGAGCACCCGGGCGGCGTCCAGCACCTCGCGGGCCTTGGCCTCGACCGCCTCGGTGGGCGCGAAGAGGACGGCCGGGTCGAGGTTGCCCTGCAGTGCCTTGCCGGGGCCGACCCGCTCGGCGGCGACGTTCAGCGGCACCCGCCAGTCCACGCCGACGATGTCCGCGCCGGCCTCGCCCATCAGCCCGAGCAGCTCACCGGTGCCGACGCCGAAGTGGATCCGCGGCACGCCGTACCCGGCCACCGCGTCGAAGACCTTGGTGCTGGCCGGCATCACCGAGCGGCGGTAGTCGGCGGGGGCGAGCGCGCCCACCCAGGAGTCGAACAGCTGGACGGCGGAGGCGCCGGCCTCGATCTGCACCTTCAGGAACGCGGCGGTGATGTCCGCCAGCCGGTCGAGCAGGGCGGCCCACAGCTCGGGCTGCCCGTACATCATGGCCTTGGTGTTCTCGTGGTTCTTGGAGGGCCCGCCCTCGATCAGGTAGCTGGCGAGGGTGTAGGGGGCGCCGGCGAAACCGATCAGCGGGGTGGTGCCGAGCTCGTCGACGAGCAGGCCGACCGCCTCGGTGACGTAGGAGACGTCGTCCGGCTCCAGCGGGCGCAGCCGCCGCAGGTCCTCGGCGGTGCGGATCGGGTCGGCGATCACCGGGCCGATGCCGGGCTTGATGTCGACGTCGATGCCGACGGCCTTGAGCGGCACCACGATGTCGCTGAAGAAGATCGCCGCGTCGACCTTGTGCCGGCGCACCGGCTGCAGGGTGATCTCCTTGACCAGCTCGGGCCGCATGCAGGACTCCAGCATGGGGATGCCCTCGCGGACCTTCAGGTACTCGGGCAGCGAGCGGCCGGCCTGGCGCATGAACCACACCGGGGTGTGCGGCACCGGCTCGTGCCGGCAGGCGCGCAGGAACGCGGAGTCGTGCGCGGCGCCGCGTCGCACGGAGGACTGCTGACCGGTGGGGGTGGCTGCCGTGGTGTCTGCCGTTGTCTCGCTCACGGTTCAAATCTTCGCACGCGCTCCGGACCCGACTCCCCGCCCGGTCTCGTGGGTTCCTCCAAGATCTGGCCGGTTTGCCGTCCCGGCACGCCGCGCGAGCAGAAGTTGCGGCGATTACCCCGGTCTTCGACCTAGTCTTCGGGACATGGCAGCGGTCGGCGGGCACCCCGCACAGGGTGGCGGAACAGGTGGCGGAACGGGTCGGGAGGCGGCGCCGAGCGAGTTCCGGGCCGCGGTCGAGGCTCTGACGGGGGCGCGGCTGCGCCCCGAGCTCGAACTCTCCCCCGCCCCGGCGCCGCGCCGGCTCGCCCCCCACGCGTTCGCCCTGACCGCCTCGGTGGAGGTGGACGGCGACGAGCTGGCCGACGGCCGGCTGGTGCTGCTGTACGACCCGGCCGGGCAGGAGGCCTGGAACGGCGACTTCCGCGTGGTGACCATGACCCGGGCGGAGCTGGAGCCGGAGATGGCCGGCGATCCGATGCTCTCCGAGGTCGGCTGGGCCTGGCTGCTGGACGCCCTGCAGGCGCACGGCGCCGGGTACGCGGAGCCGTCCGGCACGGTGACCAGGTGCGCGTCGCAGTACTTCGGCGCCCTGGCGGACCGTGAGTCCTCCACCGAGATCGAGATCCGGGCCTCCTGGACGCCGGCCGACGGCCGCTTCGAGCGGCACCTGGCCGCCTGGGGGGATCTGCTGTGCATCAGCGCGGGCCTGCCGCCGGCCGCGCCCGCGCCGCAGCCGGCCGCCGACGTGCCCTCACTCGGCGGGGTGGTCCCGATGCCGGCCCGTCGACGCCCGCGCTCGCACTGACGGGTGGTCCGCACGCCGCGGTCGCGGCAGCTGCCCCAACGCCACCCCCAGGGCTGACGGACTGTGGCTCGGCATCTGCTCTGCGTCAATTGTCCGACCCAACGTGACCGATCCATGCCGATTCTGATCGATTTTGTACGAATCCAAGGCATGTCGCATCAGTCATATGCGCGATTTGTCCGTATTGTTACTCACTAGATCGTGATCTTTCGCTAAAGCCGGGCACGGTAGCTGCCGAAGCAGACTGTGACCCTTTCCAAACGCGGAACACTCCGACCGCCCCCATCGGGGTTCCGTCCGCCACTCCCCGCAGGAGGCCTGGTGTCGGTCCTTCTTGAGCACCCCGCAAACGTGGTCGCCTACCGGCCGACCAAGCCCACCGCCATGGTGGTCATCGCTGATCCCCGTGTCCGAAACACCGTCACCCGCCACCTCTGGGCGCTCGGCGTCCGGGACGTGATCGAGGTGTCCTCGATCGCCGAGGCCCGCCCCCGGGTGTCCACCCCGCGCGACATCTGCGTCGCCGACGTCCACCTCCCGGACGGCTCCGGACTGACCATCCTGGCCGAGACCCGTGCCGCGGGCTGGCCCAACGGCCTGGCGCTCTCCGCCGCCGACGACATCGGCGCGGTCCGCAGCGCGCTGGCCGGCGGCGTCAAGGGCTACGTGGTCACCGGCACCCGCACCAATGTGGCGATGCCGGGCCGCCCCGGCATGCCGCTCGGCGCGGCCGGTCTGGCCGGCCGGATGCGCCGTCCCGGCATGCCGGGCGTGCCGGGCGCGGCCGGGGCCCCCGGTGCCCCGGGCGCACCCGGGGCTCCCGGCGCCCCGGGCACCCAGCAGGCCGCCTACCGCGAGCTCTCCGGCCGCGAGGTCGAGGTGCTGCGACTGGTCGCCGAGGGCCAGTCCAACAAGGCCATCGGCGTGGCGATGGGCCTGTCCGCGCTCACCGTGAAGAGCCACCTCGCCCGGATCGCGCGCAAGCTGGGCACCGGCGACCGGGCCGGCATGGTCGCCGTCGCGCTGCGCACCGGCATCATCCACTGAGCGATCGGTAGGGCCGCTGCGGCGGTTCTGGAGGAACGTTTCCTCCAGAACCGCCGCATTGGTGTTCGATCCCCTCCGGGCCGCGGGGGCGGGGACGGCCGGAGCCGCACAGCGGCATAGTCACGAACCCGGTCTGACCAGTCCGACAACACTCCCGGCCCCGAGGACCGTCGTACCCTTGGTGAGTGACCGACGCCGTAGCAGCCACCCAAGAAGAAGCAGCCCCGGTCCCGCTCCTCGAACCGAAGGAGGGGATCCCGCCAGTCGTGGCGGACGAGCAGGCGCTGGCCGCCACCGTCGCCGCCTTCGCCGCGGGAACCGGACCGGTCGCCGTCGACGCCGAGCGGGCCTCCGGCTACCGCTACGGGCAGCGGGCGTACCTCATCCAGCTGCGCCGCGCGGGCGCCGGCACCGCGCTGATCGACCCGATCGCCTGCCCCGACCTCAGCGGGCTCGGCGCGGCCCTCGCGGACACCGAATGGGTGGTGCACGCCGCCACCCAGGACCTGCCCTGCCTGGCCGAGGTCGGGATGCGGCCCCGACGGCTCTTCGACACCGAGCTGGCCGGCCGGATCGCCGGCTTCGCCCGGGTCGGACTCGGACCGATGACCGAGAGCGTGCTCGGGCTGAGCCTGGCCAAGGAGCACTCGGCGGTCGACTGGTCCACCCGCCCGCTGCCCGAGCCGTGGCTGCGCTACGCCGCTCTGGACGTCGAGGTGCTGGTCGAGCTGCGGAACGCACTCGAACAGGAGCTGGACGCCCAGGGCAAGCTCGACTGGGCCCTGGAGGAGTTCGCCGCGATCGCCGCCGCGCCCCGCCCGGCACCGCGCACCGACCCCTGGCGCCGCACCTCGCAGCTGCACAAGATCCGCCGGCGCCGTCAGCTGGCCGTGGTGCGCGAGCTCTGGCTGACCCGGGACCGGCTGGCGCAGGAGCGCGACGTGTCGCCCGGCCGGGTCCTCTCGGACGCCGCGATCGTCAACGCCGCGCTGGCCGTGCCGCTGAACATCGCCGCCCTGCAGGCCGTCCAGGGCTTCGGACCGCGGGTGCACCGGCGCCAGCTGGAGCAGTGGCTGGCCGCCGTGCAGCGGGGCCGGGAGATCCCGGAGAACCAGCTGCCGCCGGCCGCCGCACCGCACGACGGCCCGCCGCCGCCGCGCGCCTGGGCCGAGAAGGACCCGGTCGCGGCCGCCCGGCTGTCCGGGGCGCGGGCCGCGGTGAGCGAGCTGGCCGAGGCACGCAACCTGCCGGCCGAGAACCTGATCACGCCGGACCTGGTCCGCCGGGTCTCCTGGGAGCCGCCGGCCGACCCGAGCGCCGCCGGAGTGGCGGCCGCGCTGCGCCGCCTCGGCGCGCGCCAGTGGCAGGTCGACCTGGTGGCGCCGGTGGTGGCCGCGGCCTTCGTCAAGGCGGCGGAGGCCGAGCCGCAGGAGTAGGAACGCGGGGCCCGGGACCGGGCACCGGCCCGGCGGGGCACCTCCGCCGGGACAGAGGGGATGCCGTCCCGGGGACGGCATCCCCTCTGTCGTCCCCGCCCTCGTGCCCGCCGTCGTCCCCCGGGCCGCCGCCTCCGCTGCGCACCCTCGCGCGCGCCCCTCCCGGCCCCGGGCGCGGGGACGTGTCGGGGGACACACCGGGAGAACCGGCCGTCGGGCCTGGGCAGGTTGGTTACCGGCGGGTAGCATGACGGTGAGGCAGCGCCGCTCACGTCCCCCCGTGCGACGGACGGCGGCAGCCTGCCCACCTCAATCTGTTGGTCCCTGGGAGGAGAGCCCCCGTGCCTCGTACCGCGAGGGACGTCGTCTTCGTCGATGGCGTCCGCACCCCGTTCGGCAAGGCCGGCCCGAAGGGCATCTACCACGAGACGCGCGCCGACGACCTGGTCGTCAAGTGCATCCGGGAGCTCGTGCGCCGTAACCCGAACCTGCCCGTCGAGCGGATCGACGAGGTCGCCATCGCGGCCACCACGCAGATCGGCGACCAGGGTCTGACGATCGGCCGCACCGCGGCCCTGCTGTCCGGCCTGCCGAAGTCCGTCCCCGGCTACGCCATCGACCGCATGTGCGCGGGCGCGCTGACCGCCGTGACCACCACCGCCGGCGGCATCGCCTTCGGCGCGTACGACGTGGTCGTGGCCGGCGGCGTCGAGCACATGGGCCGCCACCCGATGGGCGAGGGCGTCGACCCGAACCCGCGCTTCGTGTCCGAGAAGCTCGTCGACGAGTCCGCCCTGTTCATGGGGATGACCGCGGAGAACCTGCACGACCGGTTCCCGCACATCACCAAGGAGCGCTGCGACGCCTACGCCGTGCGCTCGCAGGAGAAGGCCGCCAAGGCGTACGCCAACGGCGACATCCAGCCGGACCTGGTGCCGATCACCGTCCGCAACACCAACCCCGAGGTCGGCGAGACCGGCTGGGGTCTGGCGACCACGGACGAGCCGATGCGCCCGGGCACCACGATGGAGTCGCTGGCCGGGCTGAAGACCCCGTTCCGCCCGCACGGCAACATCACCGCGGGCAACTCGGCCGGTCTGAACGACGGTGCCACCGCCTCGCTGCTGGCCGCCGAGGACGTCGCCGAGGAGCTCGGCCTCCCGGTCAAGATGCGCCTGGTCTCGTTCGCCTTCGCGGGCGTCGAGCCCGAGGTGATGGGCATCGGCCCGGTGCCGGCCACCGAGAAGGCACTGGCCAAGGCCGGTCTGACCATCGACGACATCCAGGCCTTCGAGGTCAACGAGGCCTTCGCCGTCCAGGTGCTGGCCTTCCTGGACCACTACGGCATCGCGGACGACGACGAGCGGGTCAACCCGTTCGGCGGCGCGATCGCCTTCGGCCACCCGCTGGCCTCCTCGGGCGTGCGCCTGATGAACCAGCTGGCCCACCGCTTCGAGCAGCGCCCGGACGTCCGCTACGGCCTCACCACGATGTGCATCGGCTTCGGCATGGGCGGCACGATCATCTGGGAGAACCCGCACTGGAGCGGCGAAGAGTCGTCCGAGTCCGAGGGTGGTAAGTGAGCATGAGCACCACGACTGAGCTGCTGCGCCAGGGCGCCGAGCTGTTCCCGGGCGAGGTCGTCACGACCGCGCACGTCCGCCACCTGGACCTGCCGCTGCGGGCCGGCCAGCTGGCCCTGATCACCCTGGACAACGGCTTCGACCACACCAAGCCGACCACCTTCGGCCCGGGCTCGCTGCTGAAGCTGTCCGCCGCGCTGGACCAGGTCGAGGCCGAGGCCGCCGAGGGCGCGATCGTCGGTGTCGCGATCACCGGCAAGCCGTTCATCTTCGCGGTCGGCGCCGACCTCAAGGGCGTCGAGATCCTCAAGGAGCACGCGGACGCGCTGGCCATCGGCAAGGGCGGCCACGAGGTCTTCAAGCGGATCGCCGCGCTGTCCGTCCCCTCCTTCGCCTTCTACAACGGCGCGGCGATGGGCGGCGGCGTCGAGGTCGGCCTGCACGCCACCTACCGCACCGTCAGCGCGGGCGTTCCGGCGTTCTCGCTGCCGGAGGTCTTCCTGGGCCTCGTCCCCGGCTGGGGCGGCTGCACCCTCCTGCCGAACCTGATCGGCCCCTCGAAGGCGATCAAGGTCATCGTCGAGAACTCGATGAGCCAGAACAAGCAGCTCAAGGGCAAGGACGTGTTCGAGCTGGGGATCGCGGACGCGATCTTCGAGCCGGCCGACTTCCTGGAGCAGTCGCTGCTGTGGGCCGCCAAGGTCCTCACGGGCGAGGTCACCGTCGAGCGCGAGGCGATCGACCGCGGCAAGGCCTGGGACGACGCCGTCGCCTGGGGCCGCCTGATCGCCGACGCCAAGGTGCACGGCGCGGCGCCCGCCGCGTACAAGGCGCTGGACATCATCCAGCAGGTCAAGGACGCCGACCTGCAGGCCGGCTTCGACGCCGAGGACGCGGCGCTGGCCGACCTCATCATGAGCGGCGAGCTGCGCAGCGGCATCTACGCCTTCAACCTGGTGCAGCGCCGGGCGAAGCGCCCCGTCGGCGCGCCGGACAAGTCGCTGGCCCGCCCGGTCACCAAGGTCGGCGTCGTCGGCGCCGGTCTGATGGCCTCGCAGCTGGCGCTGCTGTTCGCCCGCCGTCTGGAGGTGCCGGTGGTCCTCACCGACATCGACCAGGAGCGCATCGACAAGGGTGTCGGCTACGTCCACGCCGAGATCGAGAAGCTGCTCGGCAAGGGCCGGATCGGCCAGGACAAGGCCAACCGGCTCAAGGGCCTGGTCACCGGCTCGCTCGACAAGGCCGCCGGTTTCGGCGACGCGGACTTCGTGATCGAGGCCGTGTTCGAGGAGATGGGCGTCAAGCAGACCGTCTTCGCGGACCTGGAGAACGTGGTCTCGCCGACCTGCGTGCTGGCGACCAACACCTCCTCCCTCTCGGTCACCGAGATGGCCTCGAAGCTGAAGCACCCCGAGCGGGTCGTCGGCTTCCACTTCTTCAACCCGGTCGCGATCCTGCCGCTGCTGGAGATCGTCCGCGGCGAGCGGACCGACGACGCCGCGCTGGCCACCGCCTTCGGCGTCTCGCGGAAGCTGAAGAAGACCTCGGTGCTGGTCAAGGACGCCCCGGCGTTCGTGGTGAACCGGATCCTGACCCGCTTCATGGGCGAGATCCAGGACATCATCGACGAGGGCACCCCGATCGCCACGGTCGAGAAGGGCGTCGAGCCGCTCGGCCTGCCGATGTCCCCGATCGTGCTGCTGGAGCTGGTCGGCCCGGCCATCGCGCTGCACGTCTCGGAGACCCTGCGCGACGCGTTCCCGGAGCGGTTCACCGTCTCCGAGAACCTCGGCAAGGTGGTCAAGGCCGGCAAGCGCGGCTTCTACACCTGGGTCGACGGCAAGCAGGTGCTCGACCCCGAGGTGCTGGAGCTGCTCTCCTTCGGCGACACCGTGCTGACCGAGGAGCAGGTGCTGAACCGCGCCCTGGAGGCCGTCGCGCAGGAGATCGGCCTGATGCTGGAGGAGGGTGTCGTCGCCGAGGCGCAGGACATCGACCTCTGCATGATCACCGGTGCCGGCTGGCCCTTCCACCTGGGCGGGATCACCCCGTACCTGGACCGTGAGGGTGTCTCGGAGCGGGTGAACGGCAAGCCGTTCCTCGCCCCGGGCGTGGCCTCGGTGCCCGCGTAGGGCACAGCGGTACGACCCGCCGGAGCCCCGGTGACCTCGGAGGAGGTCACCGGGGCTCCGGCGTGTTCCGGGAGGAGCGGGCCGGGGGCGGCGCCCCGCTGTGCGGCCCCCGGTGCGGTCCGTCAGCGCTTGAGGCGGTAGACCACGGTGTCGGCGAAGACGCCGACCATCTCGTAGTGGGTGTCCAGCAGGTTCTCGATCTTCGGGATCATGCCGGGCTGGTAGGGCGCCAGACCGGAGTCGTCGACGACGATCTCGGGCAGGCCCTTGGCGATCTCCTGGTCGAAGGTCTGCCAGGCGTTGCTGACGCTGAACTGCTCGCCGACGTTGGCGTTGCCGTCCTTGCCGCCGCTGAAGTTGGTCAGGAAGCCCGCGGTCAGGTAGCGGGTGGCCGGCTTGCGGTCGGCCAGCCAGTACAGCTCCGGGTGCATGCCCCAGACCAGCACGGTGTCCTGCGGCTTGCTCTGCGCGGCGACCGCGGTGGCCACCTCGGTGGTCCGGTTGAGCCGCTCCCCCGGCCAGGCCAGCGCGAGCCCCCAGAACACCGTGGCGGCGGCCGTGGTGTACACCAGGACCGGCTTCCAGCGGATCGCCGAGGTGGCCACCGCGCCGGTGCCCAGCAGCACCAGCGGGGGCATCAGCTGCAGGTAGTAGTGGCCGAAGAAGTGGAAGCCGACGCTGACCGCGATCACCGAGGAGAGCAGCCAGACCCAGAGGTCGGTGGTGGAGCCGTGCTCCTCCCCCGCGACCGGCAGCGGGCGGTGCCGGTGCTTCAGCCAGAGCCGGCGGCCGACCGGCAGCAGGAAGCCCAGTCCGGCGGCGATCAGGATCGCCGAGTTGCCGAGCGCGCGGCCGGTCATCTGCAGCCAGGCGCCGCCCACCGAGGCGTAGTCGCCGCTGCCGGTGACCACCCAGAACAGGAAGCCCTTGGGCTTGGTGAGGATCACCGCGACCAGCGCTATCGGCAGGGTGAAGCCGAACCCGATCTTGAACAGGGCGGGCGGCCAGCGGACCCCGCGCCGACGGGCGTCCTGGAACAGCATCCAGAGCACCGGCAGCAGGACCGCGCCGCCGGTCTGCTTGGTCAGCGAGCAGAGCGCCACCGCGATGCCCGCGGCCAGCCAGCGGCGCCGCTCGGCGTAGCGGAAGGCGGCCACCATGGCGGGCAGCATGAAGACCTCGAAGGTCGCCGCCTGGGTGTCCTCCGGGGAGAGGCCGATGGAGACCAGCAGGTAGAGCAGGCCGGCACCGGCACCCGCCCGGTTGCCCCAGCGGCCGCGGGCGATCGAGGCCAGCAGGATCGCGGTGACCAGGTGGGCGACCACCGCCAGGGTGCGCAGCGGCCAGAGCGAGGCGGAGCCGAAGACGGCGAAGCACGCCTGGTAGAGCCAGGGCAGCAGGGGCGGCTTGCGGTCGACCACGGTGTCGTAGAGCACACCGCCGTCCGCCAGCATCCGGGCCTGGGTGGCCAGGAAGCCCTCGTCGGGGCTCCAGACCGGCCGGACGAAGGAGGGGATGTGGGTGGCGAGCGCGACCAGGGCCAGCACCGGCACCAGCCTCGTCCAGTAACCCTGGCGGACGCGGTCGGGCAGGCGCTCGGCAAGCCCGGCGAGGCGGGGGCGGGTGGGGGTCGGCACGGATGACAACCTACCGGGCGGGATCGGCGCGGGCAGCGCCGGTCCCGCCTTTCGGTGCGATTATCAGCCTGTATTGCGGTGAACTGTTGCGCGGTTGTGGCAAACGGCCGACGACCGGCCGGGCAGCGGGCCGGCCCGGGCGGACCCGGGCCGGGCGGCTCAGGCCCGGACGGTCGCCACGTCCAGCCGGGACACCAGCGCCGTCACCCTGCGGGCGATGTCCGGGGCGGTGAGGCCGATCTCGGCGAGGATCTCGGGCCGCGAGGCGTGGTCCAGGAACTCCTGCGGGATGCCGAAGTCGCGCACCGGGACGTCCACCTCGGCGTCGCGCAGCGCCTGCGCCACAGCGGCGCCCACCCCGCCGACCCGACCGTTGTCCTCGATCGTGACCACCGCGCGGTGCTCGGCCGCCAGGCCGGGCAGGGACCGGTCCACCGGCTTGACCCACCGCGGGTCGACCACGGTGGCGGTGATGCCCTGGGCGGCCAGCAGGTCGGCGACCTCCAGGCTGGTGGGGGCCATCGCGCCGACCGAGACGATCAGGACGTCCGCGCGACGCTCGTCGGCCGGGGCCTCCGGGGCGCGCAGCACGTCCATGCCGCCGATCCGGCCGGCCGCGGGGACGGCCGGGCCGACCGTGCCCTTGGAGTAGCGGACCACGGTGGGGGCGTCGTCGACCTCGACCGCCTCGCGCAGCTGGGCGCGCAGCTGGTCGGCGTCACGCGGCGCGGCCAGCCGCAGACCGGGGACGACCTGCAGGATCGACATGTCCCACATGCCGTTGTGCGAGGCGCCGTCCGTCCCGGTGACACCGGCCCGGTCCAGCACGAAGGTGACCCCGAGCTTGTGCAGGGCCACGTCCATCAGGACCTGGTCGAAGGCCCGGTTGAGGAAGGTCGCGTAGACCGCGAACACCGGGTGCAGACCGTTGGTGGCCATGCCGGCCGCGCTGGTCACGGCGTGCTGCTCGGCGATGCCGACGTCGAAGATCCGGTGCGGGAAGGCCTTGGCGAAGGGGGCCAGGCCCACCGGGTGGAGCATCGCGGCGGTGATGCCGACGATGTCCTCGCGCTCGCGGCCGAGCGCGACCATCTCCTCGCCGAAGACGGACGTCCAGTCCTTGCCCGCGCTCTTGATCGGCAGACCGGTCTCCGGGTGGATCACGCCGACCGCGTGGAAGCGGTCCTCGTCGTTGTTCTCGGCGGCGTGGTAGCCGCGGCCCTTCTCGGTGAGGCAGTGCACGATCACCGGGCCGCCGAAGCCGCGCGCCTTGGTGAGCGCGGACTCCAGGGCGGTGAGGTCGTGGCCGTCGATCGGGCCGATGTACTTGAGGCCGAGGTCCTCGAACATGCCCTGCGGGGCGATGAAGTCCTTGAGGCCCTTCTTGGCGCCGTGCAGCGTCTCGAAGAGCTGCTGGCCGACCACCGGGGTGCGCTGCAGGGCGTCCTTGCCCCAGGAGAGGAAGCGCTCGTAGCCCTGGGTGGTGCGCAGCGTGGCCAGGTGGTTCGCCATGCCGCCGATGGTCGGGGAGTAGGAGCGCTCGTTGTCGTTGACGACGATGACCAGCGGGCGGTCCCGGGCGTCGGCGATGTTGTTGAGCGCCTCCCAGGCCATGCCGCCGGTGAGCGCGCCGTCGCCGATCACGGCGACCACCGGGCGGTCGAGGTGGCCCTGGAGCTGGTTGGCCTTGGCCAGGCCGTCGGCGTACGAGAGCACGGTGGAGGCGTGCGAGTTCTCGATCACGTCGTGCTCGGACTCGGCGCGGGAGGGGTAGCCGGAGAGGCCGTCCTTCATCCGCAGCCGGGAGAAGTCCTGGCGGCCGGTGAGCAGCTTGTGGACGTAGCTCTGGTGGCCGGTGTCGAAGAGGATCCGGTCGCGCGGCGAGTCGAAGACCCGGTGCAGCGCGATGGTCAGCTCCACGACGCCGAGGTTGGGGCCGAGGTGGCCACCCGTCTTGGAGACCTCCGTCACCAGGAAGGTCCGGATCTCCTGGGCCAGGGCGGCCAGCTGTCCGGGCGTGAGCCGGTCGAGATCGCGCGGTCCCCGAATGCGGGTCAGCAGGGCCACCCGTTCCTCCTCGTTCAAAGTCGCGGACCGCGGGCGGTCCGACGGGCCTCGCTGCCCGGTGTGCCGACGCGCGCCGATCGGTCTCGGTCGGTGCCGACCGGTCGAGTCTAATGTCCGCCTACCGGACACCGAGCGGGGTGCCCGGTGCCATCGGCCTGTCACCGCCGTTCACGACCGACGGCGGGCACGGAGGGTCCGGTGGCGGGCACGGACGGTCGGGGAACGACACACCCGGTCGGCAGCGGACACGGACGATCGGGTCACGGGCCGGCCGGCGGCACTCACGGCCGGGCGACGGACGCCTGTACGGATCGCCCGATCGGGCCGGAGTCGCCCATCTCGCTCATCACCAGGGCGAGCGCGCCGAGCACCTCGGCACGGCCGCCGAGGGTGCCGGGGACGACGGAGAGCTGGCGGGCCGCGCTGGGGATGGCGTAGCGGGCCACCGAGTCGCGGATCGGGCCGAGCACCAGTTCGCCCGCGTCGGCGAGGTCGCCGCCGAGGATCACCCGGCGCGGGTTGAGCAGGTTGCACAGGGTGGCGACGCCGGTGCCGATCTGCCGGCCGGCGTCGGCGATCACCCGGCGGCTGCCGAGGTCGCCCTGGTGGGCCAGCTCGACCACCCGCGGCAGGGTGAGGTCCGGGCCGAGCGTGGAGCTCAGCAGGCCGAGCAGGTAGCGGGAGCCGACGAAGGTCTCCAGGCAGCCGCGGTTGCCGCACCGGCAGACCGGGCCGGCCTCGTCCAGCGTGATGTGCCCGATCTCACCGGCGGTGCCGCCCGGGCCCCGGTAGATCTGCCCGTTCACCACCAGGCCCGCGCCGACGCCGCTGGCCACCTTGATGTAGGCGAGGTCGCTCAGGCCGCGGCCGGCGCCCCAGACCAGTTCGCCGAGCGCGCCCAGGTTGGCGTCGTTGTCCACGTGCACCGGCATGCCGAGGCGCTCGGCCAGCTCCCGGCCGGGGGCGATGCCCGTCCAGCCGGGCAGGATCGCGGTGGAGCCGAGCGCGCCGGTCTCCACGTCGATCGGGCCGGGGACGCCGAGGCCGACGCCGATCACCTTGTCCGGGCGGAAGCCGGCCTCCCGGAGCAGCCGCTCGACCAGCGCCTCGGCCCGGTCGAAGCCCTGGGCGGCGGAGACGTCGACGTCGATCGGCGCGCTCTCCTCGGCGAGCACCCGGTGCGCGAGGTTGCCGACGGCGACCCGGAGGTGGGTGTGGCCGAAATCGATCCCCACCACGATGCCGGCGTCACCGCTCAGCGAGACGCTGCGGGCGCGGCGGCCGCCGGAGGAGGTGTCGGCGACCACGACGGTGCCGCTCTCCTTGAGCTCCCGGACGATGTTGGACACGGTCGCCGCCGAGAGACCGGTGCCGCGGGCGATCTCGGCCTGGGTGAGCGAGCCGGCCATCCGTACCGCCCGCAGCACCCGCTCCAGGTTGGCCCGGTGCAGTGAGGACTGCGAACCCGGTGTGTCCGTCGCCATGATCCACCCTTCCAAGGGCGAGGGAACCCCTCCGCCGGGCGATCCCTTCAACTCCTGAAGCCTAGGGCCTGACGCCGGCCGGTGGCGCGGGTAGCGGACGGCGGGGTCGGGGCGGCGGGGTGGCGGCGGCGGGCGGGGCGGCCGGACGGCGGGGTCCGCGACCGGGAGCCGGCCGCCGCGGACGGGGCCCAGCTCAGCGGGAGGACGCGTGGGGTCCGGGGCTCCTGCGACCGGCCGAAAACGGCCCACCCGTACGATGGTGCCCATTCTCACCCGTCCCACCGGCCACGGACGCGACCCGGCCGGGGGGCGCTTCAAGACATGACGGGGCATCAGATGTCAGGGGATCACCCTACGCCGGGGGCGGGCGACACGTCCGGCACCAATCCGCAGGACAACCGGGGCGTCTCGCTCGGGCGCACGCCCGGCGGCACGGACCCGGCCGCCGTGGCGAACCAGATGACGCGACTGGACGGGGCTCCGGTCCCCGGCCAGGCCGGACCGGCCGCGCCGGGCGCCGCACCCGGGCAGCCGCCGGCCCCGGGCAGCGAGTACGCCTACGCGCCGACCGCCGCCGCCTTCCCCGCCCAGGGTGCCCCGCCGCCCCCGCCCGGCATGCCGCCGGTCGGCCCGTACGACCCCGGCCAGCCCCCGTTCGGAGCGCCGGGCGCCGGCCAGCAGTACGGCTACACCGCCCCGCCGCAGGCCGACGGCGGAGCCGGTTACGGCTACCCGCAGCAGCCGGCCCCCGGCTACGGCTTCCCCGGCGCGCCGACGCCGGCCGCGCCCAAGCCCCGCAACCCGGTGATGATCTGGGGCGGCATCATCGGCGGCGTGCTGGCCGTCGCCATCGTCGCCGGCCTCGTCGTGCTGTTCACCCAGACCAACGAGCCCGACAACCCGACCGCCGACGGCGGCACCACCAGCGGCACGGGCGGCACCACCGGCGGCTCGACCACCGACCCCAGCGCCACGGCGGGCACCGGCGGCACCACCGGCGGTGGCGGCAACGGCGGCAAGGCGGGGTCCTACAGCCTCGCCTGGACCGCCGCCAAGCCCGCCAACGCGGCCAGCGGCTCGCAGCTGCTCGGCGTCTGGGGCGCCGACAAGACCGTGGTGCGCGCGGACAGCTACGGCATCCGCGCCCTCAACTCGGCCGACGGCAAGGAGCTGTGGACGATCACGCCGCCGGCCGGCGCCAAGGAGTTCTGCGCCGTCTCGTACGGGGTGAACTCCAAGCACATCGCCGCCGTCGCGCTCAACACCGGTGACAGCGACTGCTCCACCGTCGGCGCGGTCGACATCAGCACCGGCAAGCTGCTCTGGTCGGCCAAGGTGAGCACGGACCGGATGTCCTCGCCCACCCTCAGCGTCACCGAGAAGGTCATCGGCATCGGCGGCAACGTGGCCGGCGCGGTGAACATCGCCGACGGCTCGCCGGTCTGGCAGTTCCAGCCCCGTGACAAGGACTGCAACGTCTACGGCAAGGCCGCCGGCAACCAGATCGCGGTGAGCGACCGCTGCTACGGCTCCAACGCCAACCCCAAGTCGCAGCTGGTACTGGTCGACACGGACACCGGCAAGGCCACCAGCGCCGCGCCGATCCCGCTGACCGGCAGCATCGAGCGCGTCGACAAGGTCGTCTCGGACCAGCCGCTGGTGCTGCTGGTGACCAACGGTCCGAACGGCGACTACATCCTGCCGTTCGACAAGAGCAACAAGCCGCTGACCCCGATGTCGGTCAAGGAGCCCGGCGCGGACAGCCTGCGGCTCTCCGGCCAGTCCGACGCGTTCACCCAGAACGTCGTCAGCGGCACCACGCTGTACGTCCAGACCAACCCGAGCAAGCCGGCCGTCAACGCCTACGACCTGACGACCGGCAAGCGGCTCTGGTCGTCCACCGGCGGCACCAACGACGGCATCCGGCTGGTCTCCGGCACCGACAAGGACGGCAAGGTCCGGGCCGTGCTGGACATGGGCTACGGCAAGGACGCCAAGGTGGTCACGCTCTCGCCGACCGACGGCGCCGGGACCGAACTCGGCACCATCACCAGCCAGAAGGGCGCCGACTTCATCGGCTCCAGCACCACCGAGTACGTGCTGCAGTCGGACGGCTCGCTGTACGGCTTCGCCCGCGGCGCGAGCTCGGACGCCCCGGTCGTCAAGTACGCGAAGAAGTGACGCCCCGGACGTAGCCTCCGGACGTCCGACCCCGTCGGGGGCGGGGCGGAACAAGCCGCTTGGCCTGTTCCGCCCCGCCCTCGAACATTTCCCCGGGCTCCGCGCGCCGGGCATGGGAGGATGCGAAGCATCAGCCTGACGAAGGAGTCCTGCGAGTGCCCGGCACCAACCTGACCCGCGAGGAGGCCCGTACCCGGGCCGACCTCCTGCACGTGGACGCGTACGACATCGAGCTCGACCTGAGCTCGGCCCGGGAGGGAGGCACCTTCCGGTCCACCACCGTGGTCCGGTTCAGCGCCAACACCCCCGGCGCGGCCACCTTCATCGACCTCGTGGCGCCGAGGGTCGAGGAGATCGTCCTCAACGGCGAGCGACTCGACAACGCCAACTTCGCCGACAGCCGGATCGCGCTGCCCGACCTGGCCGCCGAGAACGAGCTGCGGATCGTCGCCGACTGCGCCTACACCAACACCGGCGAGGGCCTGCACCGGTTCGTCGACCCGGTCGACGGCGAGACCTACCTCTACACCCAGTTCGAGGTACCGGACGCCCGCCGCGTCTTCGCCACCTTCGAGCAGCCCGACCTCAAGGCCACCTTCGCCTTCACGGTGACCGCCCCCGAGGGCTGGGTCGTGGTCTCCAACTCGCCCACCCCGACCCCGGTCGGCGACGGCGACACCCGGCTCTGGACGTTCGAGCCGACCGGCCGGATCTCCTCCTACATCACCGCGCTGGTGGCCGGCCCGTACGTCGGCGTCTTCGACAGCTACGAGAACGGCGACCAGAAGGTCCCGCTGGGCGTGTACTGCCGCCCGTCGCTGCGCGAGTTCCTGGACGCCGAGGCGATCTTCGAGGTCACCAAGCAGGGCTTCGACTACTTCCAGGAGAAGTTCGACTTCCCCTACCCGTTCGCCAAGTACGACCAGCTGTTCGTCCCGGAGTTCAACGCCGGCGCGATGGAGAACGCGGGCGCCGTCACCCTGCGCGACCAGTACGTGTTCCGCTCCAAGGTGACCGACGCCTCCTACGAGGCGCGGGCCGCGACCATCCTGCACGAGCTCGCCCACATGTGGTTCGGCGACCTCGTCACCATGGAGTGGTGGAACGACCTCTGGCTGAACGAGTCGTTCGCCACCTTCGCCGAGGCCGTCTGCCAGGCCGAGGCCCCCGGTTCGAAGTGGCCGCACTCCTGGACCACCTTCGCCAACCAGATGAAGACCTGGGCGTACCGGCAGGACCAGCTGCCGTCCACCCACCCGATCATGGCCGACATCAACGACCTGGAGGACGTCCAGGTCAACTTCGACGGCATCACCTACGCCAAGGGCGCCTCGGTGCTCAAGCAGCTGGTGGCGTACGTCGGCCAGGACGCCTTCTTCCAGGGCGTGCAGGCCTACTTCAAGCGGCACGCCTGGGGCAACACCCGCCTGGCCGACCTGCTCGGCGCCCTGGAGGAGGCCAGCGGCCGCGACCTCAAGGCCTGGTCCAAGGCCTGGCTGGAGACGGCCGGCATCAACGTGCTACGCCCGGCGCTCACCCTCGACGGCGACGGCGAGATCGAGTCCTTCGCCGTGCTGCAGGAGGCCCCGGCGCTGCCGGCCGGCGCCAAGGGCGAGGCCGTCCTGCGCCCGCACCGGATCGCCATCGGCCTCTACGAGCTGAACGACGGCACCCTGGTGCGCACCGACCGGATCGAGCTGGACGTCGACGGCCCGCGCACCGAGGTCCCCGAGCTGGTCGGCCGGCACCGCCCGGCCGTCATCCTGCTCAACGACGACGACCTCTCCTACGCCAAGGTCCGTCTGGACGAGGACTCGCTGGCGGTCGTCACCGAGCACCTCGGCGGCTTCACCGACTCGCTGCCGCGCGCGCTCTGCTGGGCCTCGGCCTGGGACATGACCCGCGACGGCGAGCTCGCCGCCCGCGACTACCTGGCCCTGGCCGTCTCCGGCCTCGGCCGGGAGTCCGACATCGGTGTCGTCCAGTCGGTGCACCGCCAGGTCAAGCTCGCCCTCGACTCCTACACCGACCCGGCCTGGCGCGAGCAGGGTCTCGCCCAGTGGGCCGAGGCCGCCGAGGAGCAGCTGCGCGCCGCCCGGCCCGGCAGCGACCACCAGCTGGCGTGGGCCCGCACGCTGGCCTCGGTCGCCCGCAGCGCGGGGCAGCTGGACCTGCTCGCCGGTCTGCTGGACGGCTCGGTCGAGATCAAGGGCCTGGCCGTCGACACCGAGCTGCGCTGGACGCTGCTCGGCCGGCTGGCCGCCACCGGCCGCGCCGACGAGGCCGCCATCGCGGCCGAGCTGGTCCGCGACAACACCGCGGCCGGCCAGGAGCACGCCGCCAGCTGCCGCGCCTCGGTGCCGACCACCGAGGCCAAGGCCGCGGCGTGGGCCTCGGTGATGGAGTCGGACAAGCTCACCAACTACGTCCAGGACGCGGTGATCGCGGGCTTCCAGCAGGCCGACCAGGCCGAGCTGCTGGCGCCGTACGCCGGGAAGTACTTCGCGGCGCTCAAGGGCATCTGGGAGAGCCGCAGCCACGAGATCGCGATGCTGATCATCGTCGGGCTGTACCCGGGGGTGCAGGTCGAGCAGGCGACGCTGGACGCCACCGACGCCTGGCTGAGCACCGCCGACCCGGCCCCGGCCCTGCGCCGGCGGGTCGTCGAGCAGCGGGCCGGCGTCGAGCGCGCGATCAAGGCGCAGGCCGCCGACCGGGCGGCGGGCGCCCGGGCGCTGGGGCACTGAGCCGGTCGGGGCCCCGGGGACGACCCCGGGGCCCCGAGCCGCGGCAACGCCCGAGGGGGCGCCGGAC
>NZ_JBHYYB010000077.1:0-42792 GCF_042752535.1 Kitasatospora sp. NPDC059327
CGTAGGTGAGGCCCTTGAGGGTGATCAGGGAGCGGATCACCGCCTCCCGGTAGGGGCCCTGGTAGGTGCACTGGTCGGCCCACTCGTGCCAGAAGCCCGCGGTGGCGTCGAGTTCGCGGTGGGCGTCGATGACGGGCGGGGAGCCGCGGTGGGATTCGCGGTAGGTGAGGACCAGGGCGACGCGCTGGCCGGCGGTGACGGTGAGGTCGGCGTTCAGGGTGCCCGTGTCGGGGGCGTGCCGGGGGCCGTCGAGCCACAGCGCGTCGGGTCCGGCGACCGCGACCGCGCGGTGGCGGCCGTCGCCGCGCTCCACCAGTGTGATGGCGGGCGTTGTGCGGCCGTAGCCGAATCGGGGGCGCAGTGTGGAGCGGACCCGGACGGTGCCGGTGAGACCTTCGACGATCCGGATGATCCGGGGCACGGGGTCGGCGCCGGCGCGTGGGGCGGTGGGCATGAAGTCGATCACCCGCACGGTCCCGCCCGGGGTGTCCCACTCCTGCTCCAGGATCAGCGAGTCGCCCCGGTAGCGGCGCCGGTCGGCCGGGGCGGGCGGGCTGTCGGCGCTCACGGGAGCGAGGTGCCAGGAGCCGTGGTCGTCGGTGCCGAGCAGGGCGGCGAACACGGCGGGTGAGTCGAATCTGGGCGCGCACAGCCAGTCGATCGCGCCGGTACGGCCGGTCAGGGCGGCGGTCTGCATGTTGCCGATCAGCGCGTAGTCCTCGATACGCGGAGCCATCAGGTGGTCCTTCCTGTGGGCGGGTGGGCCCGGTGGGTGGGGTGTGCGGGTCGGTCAGAGGGGTGTGGTGAGAGTTCCGGCGAGGGCCGCGCGCAGCAGCGCGTGACTGTCCTGGGGGTTCAGGGCGCGGGCCTGGGCGGCGTCCAGGAGGGTGCCGAGGTCGTGGTCGGCCGCCGTCCCGGCGCGGTAGAGGACGCCGAGCGCGTCGGCGCTCGCGTACAGGCGCCCGGTCCCGTACTGGGGGAAGTCGAACTGCGTGACGTCCACCGGCGACGGCTCGTCGGCGCCGGAGGGAAGGACGTGGAAGGCCTCGACGCGGGTCAGCGGCGCGAGGTCGAGCCTGCCGGCGGGAGTGACGGCGCGGCTGCGTAGCAGGTGTTCGGCCAGGAGCACGGTATGGGTGGTATGGATGTGTCGGTCGTCGAGGGCGGCCGCCGGGGGCAGGGCCTGGGTGGCCGCGATGCGCAGGTGGCCGGCGCTGGCCGCCACCGTTGCCAGCCGTTCCTGCCATGCCCCGCGGTCGCGCATGGCGCCGCCGGCGGCCGGGGAGGTGCTCTGGCGGCACAGGGTGAGCAGTTCCTGTCGGTGGCGCGGGTCGGCGTTGTAGTGGGTGAGGAGGCGGTCGGTGAGGGTTTCGGTGAGCCGGAGCTGGCCGTGCTCGATCTGGCTGAGGCTGCTGAGGGCCACGCCGGTGGCGGTGCTGACCTTGGCGAGGCTGAGGCCGTGGTCGATGCGCAGGCGCCGCAGTTGCAGGCCTACGACCCGGCCGAGGACCGCTGCCGGGCCGCTCGGACGCCCGACCGGGGACAGCGGCCTGGGTGCGGGTGTCGCGGGCGGAGCTTTGGGGCGTGCCGGGGTGGGCGGGCGGTGCTGCCTCGGCAGGTCGGCGGTCAGCAGGGTCGTTCCGATCTCTTGCCGTAGACCGCGTGGCAGGTCGCCCGGAAGGTTGACCCAGTCGAGTGCGCCTCCCGGGTGAAAGGGGTCCTTTCCTTCGCCGGCGCCCGCGTGTTCCGTCCGGAGGCGGTGACGCAGGTGGGAATCCAGTGCGGCGAGGGCCCGCACGACGGCGACCGCGTCGGCGGGGGCGGCCGGCGGGCGCCACCGCCGGCCGGCGCCCGGCTGGATCGGTGCCGTCATCAGGAGCAGCGGCGTCGACGACGGCGCGGCGAGGGCGCGTTCGAGGAATGCGAGGGTCCGCCACGGCTGTTGGTGGGCGGCGAGCAGCATGAGCGCGCCGGTCCCTGACGGAACGGACGTGGGTTCGGTCACGGCCACGGCGCCATGGGCACCGCGCCCCAGTCGCTCTAGCACTGCGCGCTGAGCCGCGCGGCTCTGGTCCGGGGTCAGGCTCGCGGTCACCCATGCGCGTCCCCTGGCGGGGGCCGGGTTCGGGTGTGTCTCCAGGTGGCGGGCGAGCCGGCGGGCCAGGCGTTCGTCAGGGCATGCCACGGCGATGAGGCGCGTGTCCGGGCGGGTGGCCGCTTCCAGCAGTTGGTCGACGGCGCAGGTGAGCGGTGTCCTGCCTGCTCCGGGCCTGTCGGCGGTGGTCAGAGTGATCTTCAGCCGGTAGGAGCGTCCGATGCCTGGTCCGAGGCGGTGCGCCTCGCCGAATCGGGTGCCCGGCTGCGCGGTCCACGTCCGGCCGGTGCCGTCGACGAAGCGTGTGGTGCAGCTCTGCAGTAGCCGGCGCGCGGCCGGGATCGCGTGGTCGGACAGTAGGTCTGCGCCGATGCCGTGGGCGGCGTCCAGGGCCAGGGCGTTCTCGACGACGAGCAGGTCCCAGGCGGGGAGGTGGTGGTCGCGGTAGGCGCCGGCGAGGACTTGTGCCCCGCCGAGGGTCGCGACCAGCAGCATGGCGCCGGGGATGTGTAGGTGGTGGGCCAGGTCGGTGCTGCGGGAGACGATCGGGCCGCCGGGCGGGCGCCGGTGGATGGCCGTGCGTTCGCCGGGTCCCCGGATTCCGAGGAGTCGGGTGGAGGGGGCGGCGACGGCGCGCCAGTGGGTGAGTGCTTGCGCGAGGTCGCCGTCTTGAAGGACCAGGACCGCGCGGCGGGCTCCGCGAAGGGCCGCTCGGGCGTGGCTGTCCAGAACCGTGCGGTCGCCGGTCATCAGTACCCGCTCCCCGGCCCTGCCCTGCCTGTTGTGATCTTCGTGGCCCGGGTCATGGGCAGGTGGGGTCGGTGCGGCTTGGACCTCGTGGCTGTGTTCCGTTTCGGGACGCGGTGCGGCGGCCAGGTGGTCGGCGCTGATGTGCCCGGTGATGACCAGGACCGCCACCGCGCCCTCCAGCGTGGTGTGCCATTTGCTCAGCAGTCCCGCGACGCTGGCCCGGGCCCTGGCTGGGTGGGTTCCGGTGAGTTGGGCCGCCTGTTCGACGGTGTGTCCGGCGGCGATCAGGCGCAGCAGGCCGAGCTGGAGGTCCGTGGCGTCGGCGCGCCGAGGGACGGCGGTGAGCATCGCCTGGTCCACCGTCGCGTCGAGCAGGCGCTTCGCGACAAGGGCGGGCCCGGAGGCCACGCCGGCGCGGACGCGGAGTTCGGTGACGGCCTGTTCGGCCTCCTCGGGTGTGACGTCGTGTTCGGCGGCGATCGCCGCGATCTCGAGTCCGGAGGCGAGGAGAGTGACCAGGGCGGCGTCGCCGTCGATCACCGGCGCCGCGGTGGTGACGTGTTCGGCGTCCTGCCTCGTTTCAGCGGCCCGTCCTCGCGGGGGGTGACTCGCGCCCGCAGCCGCCGACGTGCTCTCGTGCGTCATCGCCTTTCCCCCGCCCGGGCCGGTGTGGCGGACTTGCGTCGGGGGCGGGTGCGTGCGCGCATCGCCTGCGCCGCCGACCGCAGACGCTGCGGTGCGGTCGTGACGGAGCCGGCGCGGTGCTTGACGGAGTCGATCACGGTGATGGCGTCGGCCGCCGCCTGGCCGGTGCGGTAGACGACTCCATCCGGGGTGACTTCGACCACCATTGGCCCGACGTGGCGGGCCCTCATCTCGATGAGCGCGGGCCCGGGATGGGCCGCCTCGGAGTAGACGACCGCGACGGATACCATCCGGTTCCCCAGCAGGGCCAAGAGGTGGTCGAGCTGATCTGCCGTCGTCGCGGGCCCGCCCACGGGCCGCTCCAGCGCCGCCTCGTCCAGCAGAATCAGCGGCGCGGTCCAGCGGCCGGGCACCGTGGTGGCGAGGGTGGCGAACACCGACAGGTCCGACCGGGCGAACTGGTCGAACGCCGTTGGGAGGCAGGCCTCGTGGAACGGCGCGGTGCGCAGTCCGAGCGGGACCGCTCCCCCGCACGCGGAACGCCAGCTCGTGGCGCTGCCCAGCACGCCGGCCAGGCGCGCGGCCCAGCCCCGGGACCGGTCGGTGACGCTCTCGCTGGCGTCGGCGGACAGCCCGGTGAGCGCGTCGAGCTCACCGAGGGCACCCAGTGCGTTGAGGAGGGAACCGAGTTGGCCTGCGGTCGGCGTGGTGAGGCCGCTCTCGATGTCCTCAAGACGGCGGGGTGTCAGGCGCGTCATCCCGGCGAGATCCGGCCAACCGCTCCCCAGGGTCGTGCGCAGGGCGGTCAGCCGCAGGCGTGTGACGGCCTGCCCGGCGGACACGCAGCGTCCTGGTACCTGGGTGACGAACTCCTCTCGGATGGTCACGCCTGCTCCTCGGTGACGGCCAGGGTGTGCGCGGCGACGGCGATTCGCTCGTGGTGTCGCTCGCTCAGGTGTGGGTCGATCTCAAGCCACGCCCGCGCGGAGCCGATGGGGTGCGCGGTGGCGCGTTCGGCCAGGCCGGGGTCGAGGAGGGCGGCCGCCTGGGTGAGAACGGTCACCGGGTCGCTGGCCTCCGGTCCCTGGTAGTCGGGCGTGAGCGCGGCGATCACCAGGAGGGGAGGGCCTGTGTCGCGCCCGCGGGGATCCAGCGCCCAGTCGATGATCTCGGCCGCGGTCCGGGCGTCGGGCGGGTCGAGGAGGAGCAGGGCGTCGGCGCCGGTGGCACGTGCGGGCCCGCGGGTGATGAGGACGCGCAGGGTCTCGTTCCCGTCGGCGAAGTGGCCGAGCGTCACGTGCCTTTGGGAGGGCGTGGTGTGTGGGGTGAGGGTCTTGGTCCACAGGGAGCGAGGGCGTTTCCCGGCCGGGAGCGCGGCGGTGGCCCGGTCGAGGGCGGCGGTGAGTTGGCGGCTCTGAGGAGCGGAGGAGGAGGCCACCTGGATGCGGCGCAGTCCGTGGCGGCGGGCGATGTCGTGGAGCAGGAGCGCCAGGGGCACCATCGCACCGCGTCCAGTGGGCGCGGCCGGCGCGGGCGCGGTGACCAGCAGCCGGAATCCGCGTAGGCGGCCGTCGTGTTCGGCGTCGGCGGTGCTGCGGAGCACCGAGAGCGGTCCGGGCGGGGTCGGCGGGACGGTGGGCGCGGTGGCGGTCAGGGCGAGATGGGCTCCGGCGGGTAGGGAAGGTTCAGCGCCCGCGGGGTGGGGGTCGAGGGTGACGATCAGGTCCCAGCTGGCGACCGGGGCCAGGCGGTGCGTCGCGGCCACGGTGGGCAGGGCCTCGGGTGTGGTGACGACGGTAATGGGCTGGCGGGTGCCGGCGAGGTCGAGCAGGTGGCGGGCGGATGTCGCCACCGGCCGGTTCTCGGACAGCGCCGTATGGTGCGCCAGCTGGCCGGGGGCGAGAACGCCGACCGCGTGACCGACGTGGGCGCGGGCCGCCCGCCACACCTCCAGCGCGGTGTCCCAGGCGGGCCCGTGCGGGGCGACCACCAGGACGCGGGTGTGGAGGCCGAGGTGGACGAGCGTGGCGGCCATCGACACCTGGGCCTGTTCGGCGCGCGGGATCTGTCCGGCCGCCCGGTGCGGGGCCGTGGCCATCGTCGCGGCCAGGGCTTGCGCGGCCGGGCGCAGCCAGTCGTCGACGGCGGGTGCGGGTAGGGCCAGGTGGGTGTCGGGGCGTACGTCGAAGGGGCGCACCAGGCCGGTGGAGGCGGCGCCGAGGACGGCGAGGTGGGTGGCGTCGGTGTGCAGCGCGGCGAGCAGGCGGGCGACGCGGCGGCGTGCGGTGTCCGGTGTCACGCCGAGTTCGGCCGCGAGGTCGGGCGTGGTGAGGCGGGCGGTCAGGCGCAGGAGGACCTGGTCGGTCCAGGTCAGGTCGCTCAGGCCGGTCAGTGTGCCGGTGGGGGCGACGGGGCCGATGAGGCCGGCCAGGTAGTAGGTCGCGCAGACGTGGGCGCGTGTGGCGCAGTGGGAGCGCTGGGCCAGTCCGCTGGCCGCCCGTTGCACGGTGTCGGTGGGCAGGTGGTGGGTGCGGGCGATGTCCGCCTCGGAGCCGCGGCGGCACAAGAGCCGGGCCCAGGCGAGCGAGTCCTCGTCGGTCGCCAGGGTGCGCGCCAGCGCGGTCACGGTCTCGGTGACGAGGCGGTACCGGGCCGGGGCGATTGGCGAGGTAAGGGTGGCGGCGAGCGCCGCGGTCGAGAAGGTCGTGGTGGTGGTCATGCGGTGCGGCTTCCAGTGGGTCGGGCGGCGGGTACGGGCGAACGGCCGGGGGCAGGGAGCGCGGACAGGAAGGCGGTGGCG
Organism: Kitasatospora sp. NPDC059327; assembly: GCF_042752535.1. Lineage (NCBI taxonomy): Bacteria > Bacillati > Actinomycetota > Actinomycetes > Kitasatosporales > Streptomycetaceae > Kitasatospora > Kitasatospora sp. NPDC059327. The sequence continues at coordinate 6,291 of NZ_JBHYYB010000077.1, forward strand.
GCGGGTGCGCGGTGGCGGGCGAGCCAGGTACCCAGGCTCAGGCCGCTGGGTGAGACGGTGGCGGGCCGGGCCCGGTGGTGGAGAGCCACGTCCCGGTCGCGGGTGCGTACCATCTCCTCCTCCCACGTCGTGGGCGCCCACGCGCACACCGCGCGGGCCCGCCGCCGGGTTTCGGCCGTCAGGCCGGGCAGGGCGAACTCCAGTGCCTCCCAGCCGTCGTCGGGCCGGCTGTCGCGGGCGGCGCGCAGGGCGGCGCGCAGTCCCGGGTCCAGGGCCGCGGCGGCGCCGGCCAGGGCCGCCAGTTCCGTCCACACGCGGTCCTGGCTGTCGACGGCGGCCACAGCGAGCAGGGGCCCCACTCCCGGACCGGAGGGGGTCAGCGCGGCTTCGAGGCTGGCGGCGGTGTGCGCGGCGGGATGCTGGTCGGTGGCCTGGACGAGAAGGTCCGGGTCCAGGGCCGGTGGCAGCGGCCCGCACGTCAGGAGCACGCGCAGGCGTTCGCTTCCGCCGGTGAACCGCGCCATCGCCTCCTCCTGCCCGCCGCGCAGGGGCAGGACCACGGCCAGCACGTCGTCGCCGTCCCCGGCGGCGGTGATCTCGCGCTCCAGGCGGCGTGCCTCGGTGGTGGTGGAGCACAGGACGGCGGCGCACGTGCGGTCGTGGGCGGCGGCCAGGTCCAGGACGAGCCGGGCCAGGCGGCCGCGGGCGCCGGTGGCGGCGGGCAACGGGGCGGCCGCGATCCGCAGCTCGCGCATCCGCCCGGCCCCGGCGACCTGGCGGGGCGTCAGAGCGGCCGTGATCGGGCCGGTGGCGTAGAGGTCGGCTCCCTCGATACGGGTGCGGTCGGTCGAGACGAGCCGGGGCGTGGACGTCAGCCACACCGTCGCCTGGGCCGGCGGACTGCACTCGTACCGGCCCGCCTTCGCGGCGATGTCCGGCAGGTGCGCGTCGAGCGCCACCAGCAGGTCGTACGGGCGCTGGTGACGCGCTGTGTCCCAGGCCGCGCGGGCGACTGCGAGGCCGCCTGGGGACACGATGACGGTGGCGGGCAGCGTCGACCCGACCAGGCGCTTCAGGTGGGCCGGGTGGGTGGCGACCGGGACGCCCGGCGGGGTCCGGACGGCGGGGTGGTCGGCCTCGTCGCGGGTCAGGACCGCCGCTACCTCGCCGTGGCCGCCGCGGCCGGCGGCGAGCGCCTCGACGCTCTGGCACCAGTGGACGCCGGGCCGCGCGACGACGAGGATCCGGCCGTCGGGGCCGGCCTCGCTTCGGGCGAGGAGGGCCGCGAGCGCCGGCTGCTCGCGGCGCGGTGCCACGGCCATGGCCCGCCCGGACATCAACGCCAGCCGCACAGGCGGCAGCAGGGCGAGGAGAAGCTCGTCCCCGTCCGCCGGCGGACCGGACGCGGCGTCCGCCGGGAGTCCCAGGTCGGAGGTCCGTACGAGTTCGGTCAGGCAGGCCAGGCCCACCGCCTGGTGGACCTCGGTGCAGCCCATCCGCGCCACGGCCGCGGCCTGGTAGCGGGCCGCCGTCAGCCGGGTGACGCCGACCTCGTCGGCGATCGTGGTCTCGCTCAGGCCGCGCGCGAGCATCCGCAGGATGAGCCGGTCCATCGCGTCCGAGCCGGGGTCCGTCGCGGCCGCCCCGAAGTCCCGCCGTGCGAGGTGCCCGGCGAGCGCGTAGCGCGCCACCAGCGCCGTCCGGTCACGGGCCCCGGCGGCGGCGGTCAGCTCGGTCAGGGCGCGCCCGGCCTCACCGACGGAGCAGCCGACCGCGTGGGCGACCTCCTCCAGCGGTAGGGGCCCGGCGAACCGGCGGACCCACGCCCGCGAGGCGCCGTCGGCCGGCAGCGGCGGTGGCGCCGGTGCCGGGCTCACCGCGCTCCCCCGGTGGCCGGGAGCGGCACGTCGCCCGTCCGGCAGGGGGTTTCGCGCGCGGTGCAGAGCGGGCTGTCCTCGTCGGCGGCGTGGAAGGAGCCGTCCGGGGCGGAGGGCACGGCGGCCTCCGCGATGGTGTCCAGCCACACGCGCGGTACGGGCCCGGTGAGCGCCGTCCGTGTCGCCAGGACGAGGACCGCGTCCTTGAGGTGGACGACGCGGGCACGGGCGTCACCCGCGGCGTACTGCGACGCCGCGTGGTGGTGGCCGTCGACGCGCAGGAAGACGACCGGGCCCTCGGCCGCCCCGGGACCGAGGACGGTACGGGCGACCGTGTGCGCCGCTGTCCGCGCGGGCAGCAGCCACAGGTCGATTCCGCCGTCATAGCCGACACGGACGGCCGTGGTGCCGTCCTCGCCGATCCGGCGCGTCAGGTGGTGCGGGCCGCGTGCTCCGTACAGCAGTGGCACCCTCAACGGCGGGGCCAGGAAAAGCTCCGGGACAGGGCCACGGGGGTGGGAGGAGGGCATGGGTGGTTCCTCGACAGGGGCGAAGTGGGCGACGGGCGGAAAGCACGGGCGACGAGCGTCGGGGTCAGACGGCCCCGGCGGTGCTGAGGTGGCCGGGAACCGGCGGGCCCTGCGCGCCCAGGAGCCGGACAGCGCTCCCGCCGGCCGGGATGCCGTGGACGGTGACGCACCACCCTCCCGACCGCGCCGTCCAGGAACGCACCGGTTCTCGGGCGACCGTCCGGTAGCCCGTCGCGCGCACGCGGGCACCGTCGACGACGAGCACACCGGCCTCGAACAGCCCGCACGCATCGATCGCCGTCAGGGTGTCCGCCGCGTTCTGGGGATCAGGGTCCGGGAAGGACAACGGAAGGTGTACCGAGACGGCCACGCCGTGCGGGTAGCTGGTGCGACTGCCGGTGAATCGCAGGACGGCGTCGATCAGGTCGCTCTCGGCACTGATGCGCAGCGGATCCTGGCGGGTGTCCAGCAGTGCCACCGGAACACCGGTGACCCGCTGTACGGCCATGACCCGCTCTGCGACCGGTAGGGCGGACGCGGCCTGGCCGAATGCGGGGTCCAGCACACGCGCGTGGCCGTCCGGACACCTAGGTTCGTGCCAGTCGGCCAGGTCCCGTCCGGTCAGCTCCCGCCGGATCTCGTGATCGTCTCGCGGGGTGAGCGGTACCGGCTCCAGGCCGGCGGTGCTGCGGCGCACGAGCTGTTGTCCTTCCATGGGTGGTTTCGGGGCCGGGAGAGGGTCACCGACCGGGTCGTGGTCGCTGTGGCCCTTGGTCGCGTGTCGGCCCGCCGGGTCGTTCAGCGGTCCCGGCTGTTGGCCGGCTACCAGCCCCGGCGGGGCAGGCGCAGGGTGCCGGCCGCGGCCTTGTCCAGCAGATCGCCGCTCACATCCGGGTCGAGGGATCTCTCCAACGCGAAGCGCAGGCCGGGGTGTGGACCGTCGCGGTAGGAGACGCCCGCGTCGCCGAGTGACGCGGTCACGGTCCTTCCGCCGCCGAGGTCGAGTTCGGCCTTCTCGCCGCGCAGCATCGCTCCGCTGTTGAACGGCACCACCCGCACCAGCAGCCGGGTGTGGCGGGTCAGGTCGGCGAGGTGGCCCATCTGGGCGGCGTGCGCACGCGCGCTGCCGCCACGGCGGTGGAGGACTCCCTCGTCGAGGAGCAGGATCGTCTCCGGGCCGTCCTCGCGCCGGATGCGCTTGTCGAACGTGTCGGCCCGCGCCTCGGCGACCGCCCGCTGCCACCGGGCGGCCGTGCCCGGTTGCGCGAGCAGATCGGCCCGGTACGCCACGCACACCTCACAGCCCGCCGCAGGCACCATCGCGAGCACCGGGGAGGTCCCCTCTCGTGGCACGGGATCCGCACAGTCTCCCTCCATCCACATCGCGGCCCACGTCTGTGCGGTGCGCAGCGGGCCCGGCAGGTTGGCGAAGGCGGTCAGCAGCACGCGGGCGGCGCCCTGCTCCAGGACCTGGTAGCGGTGCGGCCAGGCGAGCGCGTCGTCGGTCAGGACCGGGCCGAGGCCTTCGCGCAGGCAGGCCGCGACGACCCGGTGGTAGTCGGCGAGCGCGATCCGGCCGGCGCCGCAGGCCCGCAGTACGGACCCGAGACGACCCAGTCGGGCGGATCCAGGCACCGGGGTGCGGCCGGCTTCCACGTCGCTGACACCGTCGGCGTCCAGGCGGTGCGGGCCGGGAACGCGGGCGGCGACGTCGGCGGGCGTCAGGTTCTGGCACTCGCGCAGATGGCGCAGATGGGCGCCGAGCAGGAGAGCACCCAGGCGACGGCGGGTGTCCTGCGAGATGTCCGTCATGTGTCCTCTCCATCAAGGTGCGGCGGGGCGGTCCGGGGCCCGGCGTTAGGTGTCTGGTCGCTGGCGCGTCGCCGCGCGAGCGCCCTGGACGGGCGGTCGGCGCGGGCCGCGTGCCGGGCGGCGCGCGGGCTCTTCGTGTGTCCGTTCGCCGACACGGGTCGGGCGCCGGTCGCGGTGCGTGCGGAGATCAACGGCCCTTCCCCCGGCGGGCGAGGTCGGCCTTCAGCAGCCGCTCACTGACGGTGCTGCAGCCGGCCAGGGTCCGCAGCAGGTGTGTCGCTGCCACGCGGTGCAGGTCCGGGGATTCCATGGCGAACTGGCCACGGACGGGGTGGTCGGGCCGGTCGCCGCACAGGTCGAACGCCAGACCCGCCACGCCGAACGGCCGCGTTTCGAAGGACCGTACGAGCCTGGCGCCGCGCAGGGCCGGACAGCGGCGCGGGGAGGAGAGGGCGTGCGGGGCGCAGATCGGCGGGTGTTCGGTCACTGCGCCCTCCGGCCAGCCGGGCTGAAGGGTGCGCGGCTGTCCGCCCGGCGTCGTGGGGCGCGGCAGGAGCCACAGCGTTCCCTCGTCGGTCCGGTCGGCCGGCCGCTCGCACACCCGGCACAGCAGGCTGTCCATCTGGCGTGCCTGCCGACCGAAGTGCACGGCCTCCCATAGGGGTTCGCCCAGGCCCTGTCGGCCGGTGCAGCGCAGGACGAGGACACCGTGTACGCGGTCGGCCGGTGTCTCCCGGTCGTAGGCGATCCGGGCGCCGTCCGGGCCATGGTCGACAACCAGGCTGTGGTCGACGAGTTCGCCGCTCCAGCGTGTGATGGCCGGAACCGCCTGGTCCAAGCCTCGGCGTGCCGCCGTGGGAGCGGCCGCGGTGGTGCTCGTCGCGGTGGCGGTGCCGCTCATGCCGCCCACCGCCCGGGGGCGACGGTCAGCGTCGTGAAGCCCGCGATCTGGCCGGTGGGTGCCCAGGGCAGGGGCTGCCATCCGGCGGCCAGGGCCGCGACCTGGCCGGCGTCGCGGGGATGCCAGGCGAGCGCGGACTGGGCGTGGGCGTCGGCCACCGTCGCGCCGGTGCCGCGGTCGCCGGGGGCACGGTGGGTGAGCAGCAGCACGCTGCCGGCCGGCAGGGTCGCGCGCAGGGCCTCCAGCAGTCGGTGGGCCTGGTCGTCCGTCAGCTCGTGGAGTACGTCGGACAGCACCGCGGCCACCGGGCGTTTCCGCCGCGGGCCCGCTTCGTCGCGGAGCGCTGCCAGGAGCGGGGCGGGGGCGGTCAGGTCCGCGTGCACGTGCCGGACGGTGGTGGGCGCGTTCGGGCGTAGCAGGGCCCGGACGTGGGCCATGGCCATCGGGTCCCGGTCCACGTAGACGACGTTCGCGGCCGGACACGCGGTGAGGACGGCGGTGTGCAGAGGTGCGAGGGCGGTGCCGGCCGGCCCGGTGGTCAGGCCGCAGCCGAGGTCGGTGAACTGGTCGATCCCGTGGGCGGCGGCCGCGGCCGCCATGGCGAGCACGGCCAGCCGCGCGGCCGCGCCGTTCTGTGCCCAGTCGGGGGCGGCGTCGCAGAGCCGGCCCGCCGCTGCCCGGTCGGCGGTCCAGTGGTCCTTGCCGCCGAGGAGGGCGCTGGAGACCCGGGCCGACGCGGCGCCGTCGGGGCTGATCAGCTTCCGCGTCGTCGGGCCGAGCGTCTGCCGTTCCCACGGCGCGGCGATACCGCGCGTGGCGGTCTCCGGTTCGCGCACCCGCACGACGCCGGCCGTTCGTGGCGCCGGTGCGCGGCCGGCCGGGCGCTGTACGGCGGTGGGGCCGCTTCTGGCGTTCACGCGGCACGCTCCGAGCTGCCAGGGGCGGCGGGTTCGATGATCCGGCCGTCGGGCAGCAGTGCTTTTGTGTCGTCGAAGGCCAGTGTGCCGTTGCACAGCAGGCTCCAGCCCTGTGCGGCGTGGGAGGTTACGGCGATGGCCGCCGGGGCGTCCGTCGCGCAGTGGTCGGGGCAGGCGGGCTTGTGTCGGCAGGGCACGACCTCCCCCGGGGCCGACATGGCGGGGGCGGTGAGCCGGACCTGGGGCAGGCCGCTCTCGCTGGAGGGCGTGCGGGTGATGACCGCCCACGGGCCCGCCTCGCAGGCGCGCACCGTCCACGCGCCGAGGACCCGGTCCTGCGACGGGACGGGTTTCCCGTCGATGTGAACGAGGCTCGCCAGTCGCGTCCCCCGCGGCAGGGTGCGCTCCGCGAGGACGGCCGGTTCGGGGTGGCCGGGGCCGTGGACGGCGACCCAGCTTCCGTCCGGGTAGGTGGTCGTGCACACGAACCCGCCGTGGGCGAGGACCTCGGTGGTGGTCTGCGCGCTGCCGGTGTGCCCGATGAGGACGGCGACGACCGGGGCGGTGGGGTTCGGGTCGGTGAGGTGCGGCATCGGGCCTCCGGGAGAGGTGGTGAGGGGCAGGGGCGAGGCTCCGGCGCCCGTGGGGGCGGGGCGCCGGGTGGCGGGGCGGGGAGAACCGGCCCGACGGCTCCGCGACCGCCGGGCTCGTTCACGTGTGATGGTGCGGCCCTGACCCGGGCGGCCGCCATGGGCCCCGGGCAGCCCGCCCGGGGAAGGGGAGCGCCACCTCGGCGCCTCGGTACGGATGTACGGTCGCGCCCAGTCGGCGGCCGCAGCGCCGGCTGCCGACGCCGCGACGAACACGACGAGCAGAGCGGCCTGCCATCCCGGTACACCGGTCACGTGCCGCAGTCGCGGAACGAACACCACCACCACCGCGACGGTCGTCGCGGCGAGCGCGCAGCCCGCCGCCGCGAGCAGCGGACGGTGTTGTGGCGGCTGGGACGGGTCAGAGGGCACGGCAGGTCTCCGGACGGTGGTGTGTCTACGTGGCGGGCGCGAGGTGGACGGGCAGCGCCTGGTGGCCGTTGGAGATCAGGGACTCCAGCGGCTCCGGCCGGGTGCCGGGGGCGAGGGCGGCGTCGGGGAAGCGGTCGAAGAACTGGCTCAGGACGCTCTCGGCCTCCATCCGAGCCAGCGGCGCTCCCAGGCAGAAGTGGACGCCGTGCCCGAACGCCAGGTGTTCCTTGTTGGCCCGCCGGGCGTCGAAGGCGTCCGCGTCCTCGCGGTGCAGGCTCGGGTGGCGGCCGGCGGCCGCGTAGGAGGCGAGGATCGCCTGGCCCGTGGGGATCGTCGTGCCGTCCGGCAGTTCGATGTCCTCGACGGCGTAGCGCAGTGGCAGGTGGGCGATCGGAGCGCTGTGGCGCAGGCTCTCCTCGACGACGTCGCCCCAGGTGGTACGGCCGGCCCAGACGTGTGCGAGCTGGTCGGGGTCGGTGAGCAGGGCGGTGAGGGCGTTGTCGATGAGGTTGACGGTGGTCTCGTAGCCGGCGGATATGACGAGCAGGAGGGTGTCGCGCAGTTCCTGCTCGGTCAGGGAGCCGCCGTCGCCTTCGGTGTCGCGGGCGTCGATGAGCAGCGAGGTCAGGTCGTCGCCGGGCGTGGTGCGCTTGGAGGCGATGAGCTCATCGAGGATCGCGTACAGCGCGCCGGTGTTGGCGTGGGCCTGTTCGGTGGTGAGGGTGGTGTCGAAGACTCCGTCGACGATCTGGCGGAAGTCGATGCCGTCGGTGAGTTCGGCGGACAGTCCCAGGAGGTGGCTGATCACCTGGATGGGCAGCGGGTAGGCGAGGCGCTCGCGCAGGTCGGCCGGTTCGCCCGCGGGTGTGGTGGTGAGGTCGTCGAGGAGGGCGCCGGTCAGCTCGTCGACTCGGGGCTGGAGGGCGTGGACGCGGCGGGCGGTGAAGGCGCCGCTGACCAGGCGGCGCAGGCGCCGGTGGTCGGTGCTGTGGGCGGTGAACATGTTCTCCACCGCGATCCAGAGGCTGAGCGGCCAGGTGGCGGCCGTCTCCTCGAACCGCGGCCAGTGGCGGCGGGCGTCCTTGGAGACGCGGGGGTCGGTGAGCAGGGATGTGAGGACGGCCGGGTCGGAGACGGCCCAGGCCTGGACGCCGAGGATGTCGACGGGGGTGGCGGTGGCGGTGTTGAGGCGGGCGGTCTCGGCGTCGCGGTCGCGGCCGGTGGGGTCGAGGACGAGGGGCTTCACGGTGGGTCCTTCGGTGGTCGGGTCAGCGGACCGGTACGGAGGCGGGGAACTGGACGGGCAGGGATGCCAGGGCGCGATGGAAGGGGCCGGGCCGCCAGCGGAGCTGGTCGGTAGGGACGGCGAGGCGCATCTCGGGCAGGGCGTCGATGAGGAGTTCGACGGCGCTCTGGGCGATCACGTAGGCCGGGGTCCGGGCGGGGCAGGCGTGGGGTCCGGCGCTGAACGCGAGGTGGGAGCGGTTTCCGGCCCGCTGTCCCCCGGCCACGGCGGGATCGTCGTTGCACGCGGCCAGGCCGATGATCACCGGCTGGTGGGCCGGCAGGAGCACCCCGTCGATCACGACCGGCAGCGGTGGGTAGGAGAGGCAGTACTGGGCGAGGGGCGGGTTGCGGTGCAGGACCTCCTCGAGCGCGTCGCGGACTGTGAGGCTGCCGCCGATCACGCTTCCCGCGAACCGCTCGTCGGTCAGGATCAGGCGCAGGGCGTTGGCGATGAGGTGGGTCTGCGGCTCGATGCCGGCGCCGTAGAGGGTGACGAGCTGGTGGACCAGCTCGTCGTCGGTCAGGCGGGTGTGGTGGGCGATCAGACGGGAGGTGATGTCGTCGCCCGGTTCGGCGCGTTTAAGGGTGACCAGCGCGGCGAGGGCCTGGGAGATCATCATCTCGCCGCGCTTGGCGTCCTGCTCGCTGTCGAACACCTTGGCCATGCCGTCCGCGACCTGGGCGCTGATCCGCGGCGGGCATCCCAGCAGGGAGTTGAGGACCTGGAAGGCGAGCGGCAGGGCGTACTGGCCGACCAGGTCGGCCGAGCCATGCCCGGCCAGGCCGGTGATCAGGGCGCCGGCCGACCGCTGGACCGTGGAGCGCAGCTGGTGGAGGTCGACGGCGTCCAGGGCCGCGAAGTTCGCGGAGCGGTAGCGCTCATGGGCCGGGCCGGAGTTGCGCAGCGCGTTGGGCCGCCAGCCGGTCATCGGCAGGATCGGGCAGTCGGCGGGCACGGTGGTCTGCCAGGTTCGCGGGTCAGCCGGGAAGCGGACCGGGTCGTGGAGGATCCGCAGGGCGGTGTGGTAGCCGATCACCAGCGTCGCTGGGACGCCGGGGTGCAACTCGACCGGGACCAGCGCACCGAACCGCTGGCGCATCCACGCGAAGGCGGCGTGGGGGGCCGCGGCGAACTCCTCCGTGTAGAGGGGCACGGGTGCCTGGTCGGCCGGGGATCCGGTCGGCGGGTACGGGGCGGTGGTCACTGAAGGGCTCCCGGCTGCTGGGACAGGTGGGTGACGAGCGTGATCAGGGCGTGGACGCAGGAGGCCGTGTCGCGGGCGTCGCAGATCACCAGCGGGGTCGCGGGCGCGAGGTCCAGGGCCTCCCGGACCTCTTCGAGGCGGTGGCGCGGGGCGCCGTCGAACTGGTTCACGGCGACGGCGTAGGGCAGGCCGCGCTCCTCGATGGCGGACAGGATCTTGTCCGAGGCGTCCAGGCGGCGGGTGTCGACCAGGACCAGCGCGCCGAGCGCGCCGCGGGCGAGGTCGTCCCACACTCGCGCGAACCGCTGCTGGCCCGGGGTGCCGAACAGGTACAGGGCGACGCTCTCGAACGTGCGGCGGCCGAAGTCCAGTGCCACGGTGGTGGAGTGCTTGCCGGGCAGCCCGGCCAGGTCGTCGACGCCGACGCTGGCCTCGGTGATCGGCTCCTCGGTGCGCAGCGGGGGGATCTCGGAGACGGCGCCCACCAGGGTGGTCTTCCCGGCCCCGAAGTGGCCCGCGACGAGGATCTTGACGGACTGGACGACACCGCCGGGCACGAAGGAGACGCCCTCAGGCGACGAGCTTGCGCAGTCCATTGAGCACCTCCTTAAGGACGTCGGTGGGGGGACCGTGATGGGCCGTGGGCGTCGCGAGGCAGCCGAGGTCCATGAGGTCGGCCACGAGGATCTTGACGAGTGAGGGCGGCAGTTGGAGGTGGGCGGAGACCTCGGCGACGGACAGTGCGCCCCGGGTCCCGAACAGCGCCATGATCCGGCGATGTTCGGGACCCAGGTCCGGCTGGGTTCCGGTGGCCGCGACCACGAGGGAGGTGAGATCGAGCCGGCGTGAGGCGCTCGCCCGTCCTCCCGCCATCACGTACGCGCGCACCAGGCCCGCGTCGCTCGGCCCGTTCACGGCCTAACGCCGCCCTCGGGACCGGCCGTGCGCAGCCCCGTGGACAGCTGCGCGCTCAGCCGGGCCGACAGGTCCGTCATGCGGTGCGCGACCAGGGCGGCGTCGACGAGCGCGTCGGTGGCCACCGCGAGGAGGGTGTTCTCCCCGGCCGCGGCGATGAAGATCATCCCCTGGTCGAACTCCTGGACGCACTGGCGCAGCGCGTTGGTGTCGTCGCCGCAGAACGGGGCCAGGGCGCGCGCGGTGGACAGGATGCCGCAGACGGAGGCCGCCAGCCGGTCCGCGTCGTCCCTCGAGATGGCGCCGGCGCAGGCCTTCAGCAGTCCGTCGTCGGAGGCGACGACGGCGTGCCGCACCCCGGCCAGGGCGACGACGTTTTGCAGCATCCAGTCGGTGGAGGGGGCGGGGTTCGGGTGGGTGCTGGTCATCGTGCGGTTCCTTCCAGGGATTCGGGCGATCCGGCGCGGCTGCGCCTGGTGGCGGCCCAGGCGGCGATGGGAGCGGCGGTCGGCGGCGTCGAGCTCAGGGCGCCGGCCGTCGGCTTCGGGGGAAGCGGGGACGGCTCGCGCCGGGTCCGCCGGGGCAGGCCGCCGTCCGTGGCCGCGGGGACCGGTATCCGCGGTACGCCCTGGGCCTCGGGGACGGGCGCAACGGTCGCGGGCGCGGCCAGAAGGTGGTGGGGCAGGAAGACGATCGCCCGGGTTCCTCCGTGGATGTTCGGGGCGTCCACGAAGGCGTTGAAGCCATACCGGGCGGCGAGCGCGGCGACGGCGGGCAGGCCGATGGCGGGGGCCGGTCCGAGCCGGTTCACGTCCACCACCCGGTGGCCGGCCAGGAGCGAGTTGGCCTGGGCCAGCTGCTCGGGACTCATCCGCATACCGGCGTCGTCGATGACCACGCTCACGCCGTGGTGGCCTGTCAGGAAGCCGACCTCCACGACGGCGTTGGGGGGCGAGTAGCGCAGCGCGTTGTCCAGCAGGGTGGCGATCGCGTGGACGACGGGCTCCACCGCGCGGCCGGTCAGCTGGTAGGAGAGTTCCTGGTACCGGACGCGCTCGAAGTCGCGGACCCGGCCGATGGCGCCGCGCACCACGTCGGTCAGCGGCTGCGGCGGCCACCGGCGGCCCGGCACACCGCCGTAGACCACGAGGAAGCTCTGTCCCTGGCGCAGCAACTGCTGAACGGCGTGGTCCAGACCGCTCAGTGTCGCGTACACCTCGTCGCCGGCATGGCGGCGCATCGCCTCGCCGATCAGCTGACTCACCTCGGTACCGAGACTCACCACGCTCGCGGCCACCGACGTGACCGCCGCGGCCGTGGTATTCCTGGCGTGCGCGTCGGCCGCCCGACGGCTCTCGTCCTCGGCGCGGAGCAGCGCCTTGGCGAACTCCCCGAGCAGCAGGACGAGGTGCTCGTGGAAAGCCGTGCCCTCCAGCCCGGGTCCCACCGGCATCGTTAGGAGGGAGGAGGGGGCCCAGTCCGACGCCAGCGACGACGGCGCCCACGTCGCGGCCAGCTCCTCGACGGCCCGCTCGAATTCGGCGATGGTCCGGTCCCGGTCAGCCACACGGCGCCTCAGACGGCGCACCCGCACGGCAGCCAGGCAGAACCCGGCCGTCGAAGCACCCCCCAGGGCGACAGGCACCAGGAGACCCGTCATGACCGGTGCCCGATGCCCGGCGCGACGACGGAAGCCACGAAGGCGCGCCGTGTGAGCAAGATGGTCGGTGACATGTGTCGGGTCCTTCCGGGGCAGTGGGCCTGGGAACCGGGCGGTCGCAGGAACGGGGCCGCGCTGCGGTAGGCGGCGGGCGTTGGTCGGATGTGCGGTGGTCGCGGGCCTGCGAGACTCTGCGGCTGCGAAAGCCGCCCGGCCGCTTCGGTGCGCCTGGTCGAACCTCCGGTTCCGCCAAGGCGCTCTCGTGGATGGACGAGGGCACGAGCGTCATTCCTCGGCGCTCGGACCCACCCTCGAGGCACGCCCTGGTGCCGGCGAGTGACAGGCGCTACCCGATGGCTCAGGCGGACGCGAATTCTCGGTGAAACCGTCTGTGGGCTGCGTCGTTGGGCTCTATCGTCATGACGTTGAGCGAACCGCTTGTCACCACTCATGGGAATCCCTTGGCTGGTGCGAGTACCGCTAACGCCGCTAAAGATCGTTTCGAGGACAGGGAGCGCATCGTGGCGCCGACCCGCAACACCCGACTGGAGGCCGTGGTCAGGGAACTGGGCTGGTCCCAGGACCGGCTGGCCTCTCGTCTGAGGCGAGTGGCTGCGGAGCAAGGCGCCAACGAGCTCCTGCCGGTGACCCGCTCGCACGTCTCCCAGTGGCTGCGAGGGGTACGGCCCTCGGGTCGCGCCCCGGCTGTCTTGTGCGAGACGCTGTCCCGGGGGCTGGGACGCGCGGTCACCCTGTCGCAGATCGGGCTTACACCGGCCCGCGACGAGACCGACGGGGTGCCCGGATGGGACGTCGACACACTCTCCGCTCTGGCGGATCACGGGGGCAGCGAGATGATGAACCGCCGGGAGCTGCTGGGCAGCTCCCTCTACTCGGTCCTCGGGACCGCGCTCCCGTCCGAGCAGTGGTGGGACCAGCGGCTGCGGATCGCCCGCGACCGCCCACCGCTGTCCACGCTGACTGTCACCCGCGTCCACGTCGACGCGCTGCGCGAGGCCACGAGCTGGTTCTCCAACCGCGACCAGCGTCTGGGCGGCCGTGCCGGACGCGCCGCCCTGGCCGCCTACCTGCGTACCGACGTCGCCGACTGTCTGGCTGGACGCTGCCCGGACGAGCAGACCAGGCGCGCACTCGTCTCCGCAGCCGGTGAGGCCGTCTACGTGGCCGGCTGGATGGACTTCGACTCGGGCGCCCACGGGCGCGCCCAGGCCAACTTCCGTCTCGCCCTCGCTCTTTCCGCCGAGGCTGGCGACGGCGCGCTGGCCGGACACGTCCTGCGCGCCGCGGCCCATCAGGCCGTCGACCTTGGGCACCCCGGCCGGGCCTTGGAATACGCCGAGGCCTCCATGGCCGGATCCCGTTACGGCGCCGCGAGCCACCGAGAGAAGGCCCTCTTCGGTGTCGTTCACGCCCGCGCCCTGGCCGCCGCCGGCCGCAAGCACGAGGCGTTGGCCGCCCTGCTGCGCGCCGAGGACGACCTGCGCGGCGCCGGCACCCCGGCCGACAGCCCGGAGCCGACCCGGGTGCACTTCTTCACCGAGGGAAGCCTCGCCCACGAAGCCGCCTGCACGCTGAGGGACCTCGACGACCTCCCTGGCGCCGAAGCGGAGTTCGAACGCAGCGTCCGCACCCGACCCGCGCACCTCGTCCGCACCCACGCCGTCACCCTCGGATACCTGGGCGATGTCCAGGCCCGTCGCGGCCACGTCGACGCGGCCTGTGACACCTGGCACCGGGCACTCGACGCCATGGCCGGCATCCAGTCCGGCCGCACCCACGACACCGTGACCCGGATGCGCAGCACCCTGTCCCCGATCCGAACCCGGGGCAAGGGCCCTGCCGCCGGCCTCGACCAGCGTGCCCGCGAATTCCTGCAGGCCGTAGGCTGACCGCGTCGGCCCACCGCGCGCCCGTCGTGCCGTGACGCCGGTTCGCGCCGTTCCAATCTCGGGAGACAGGAAGCCGCCATGCCAGAACCGATCTTGGTCACGCCGGTCGCCATCGTCGTGGGTGGCCACCGCGAGCCGGCCGACGACTATCAGGGCGGCGTCCGAGCCGTGATCCGCCTCAACCCCGACTACCCTCTCGACGCGGTGCAGGGCCTCGAGGAGTTCAGCCACCTGACCGTCACCTGGCACTTCCACCTCGGGTCGCCCGACGATGTCGAACTCCATGCCCGCAGCCCACGCGGCAACCCCCGCTGGCCGGCCACCGGAACGTTCGCGCACAGGAACCACAGGAGGCCGAACCGCCTCGCGGTCTCCTACCCGCGCCTGGTGCGCGTCGACGGCCTGGACCTGCACGTCACGGACCTCGACGCCGTCGACGGGACGCCGATCATCGACATCGCGCCGTACTTCCAAGCCATGGGTCCCCGCGGACAGGTGAGGGAACCGGCTTGGCCGGGCGAAATGCTCGCCGACTACTGGACCGACGCCGCTGAACGTCCCGTGTGAGGCCGGTCCGCCGATTCCCGTGAAACCCCGCGCCGACCCGCCGGAGCTGCGGCGGGTCGTGCCGCCACCAGACGTCGCGCAGCGCAGCGATACACCGACGCTTTGTCGGTGCCACCGGCGGATCACCTCAGCGGGCGGCACCATCAGGGCGAGCCCGGGCACCGACGTCACCCGGGGGCCGGGCGTATGACGCAGGTGCCGTGTGGCTGTGCGCGAAGTGGTCAGTGTCATGGATCGGGTCCTTCGAGCGCGTGAAAGTCGGGCATGACGTGGCGGTTCTCGACAGCGGCACTCGCTGATACCGAGCGAGGCGTCAACCAGCCGGGTGGGGTAGGAGTCGGGCCGGTCGCCTCAGGGCGGAGGCGGCGCGCCGAGCGCTGTGAGCAGGGCTCTGGCGGACGTGGCCACCAACCGCCTCGGCGGGACAGCCCAGTGCGTGTCCCGGCCCGACCGCACGTCGGCGGGCGGCACGCTCAGGCGGGTGTCGGCACGGAGCAGCCGCGCACCGTAGCCGCGCCAGCCGGGAGTCAGCGCCCCGGATTCGACCAGGAAGTCGGTGCTGTCCGCCAGGCGGTTGGCCAGGACCATCCCACACTCGTTCCCAAGCGCCGTGATCACCCGTCGGCCGACCGCGCCCGGCATCCGGACAACATCGAGACCTTCGCCGATGACTACGGACGTGAGCAGATCATCGGGCACCCAGGCGGGAACGATGCTGCGACCACGCCATGCTTCCGGCATCGTGCTGGTCCTGGTCGATGGCGCTGGTGGGTGGGATGATTCCGCAGGGGAAGACCTGTTCACCGGGCACCCGCCGTTCCCGCGGGTGCCGGGCCGGCGGATGCGGTGCGAGCGAGGCGGCCCAGTACGAACGTCGCCTCCTCGGCCGGCGGGCGACGCTCGTCGACCACGATGGCGCGCTCGGGAGCAGCCCCCGGGCGGGTGCGTCCCCTCACGGCCTGGGACGCGGAACCTGCGTATCGTACGAGCCTCACCTCGCGGTCCAGTCGCTCCGCGAGACGGCACAGTGCCGCCTCATTGAGCAGCTGGTCCGCCGGGTATGCGAGGAGTACGGGGCGCTCGGCGCGCCGGTCGGTGTGCCATCCGGCGACCCTCAGCAGGACATCGAGGCAGAACTCCTCCTGTTCGTCCGAGCGCGTGAGGATGCCTTTCGGGAAGAGCAGCCGGTGCAGGCTGTCCAGCTCGAGGTGTACCCCGCTCAGGCTCCGCGACAGCTCCTGGCCGATGGCCAGGCGGTGCTGCACGGGCCCTCCGGCCAACGCGACGATCACGACTCCCCCATGGAGACGGTGCGGGTGGTGGTTTGCTTCACGGCTACGACGCCCGGGACAAGGCGTCGGGCTGGGCCGGAGTCCCATTGCCAGAGGCGAGGTTCCAGTACACGTGGACCTCCTTCCCCCCCGTCGTCGGTCGGTCTGGATGTCCAGGCCGAGCTGAGCGCGGTGACCAGAAGCAGCCCGCGCCCCGACGTGGCGCCAACCCGGGCGACCCGGGGAATCGGCGGGACGGGGTTGTGATCCCGAACCCGCAGTCCGAGAACGCCCGCCCGCAGACCGATGGACACGCTGATCTCCCGCGTCCCGCTCCCTTCCGTGGGCCGGCCGTGCACGACGGCGTTGGCGACCAGCTCGGCGACCACCAGCAACACGTCGTCCTCGAGACCGGCCAAGGCCCACTGCCGAAGTACGCGTCGCACCGACCGACGCGCCAGCACGGCGGAGGACTCCTCGTAGGGCAGCTCCACCCAGTGTGTCTCCTCCGCGGCCGTCGTGTCCGGAGCGGGCTCGTTCCGCACTGCCAGCACCGAGGCCGAGCCGTCGTGAACCGATGCCATGCCACCACTCCTCGTTGAGGGACCGACCCGGTCCGGAGCCCACGGCCTGCGCTGGGGTGTCCACACCGTCCGCCCCACGGTCCGTGGTCGGCAACCAGCCGATTCCGGGAAGCGGCACCGACACCGGGAATCCGCGATACCCGGCTCCCGGAAACCGACCCGAAACCGGGAAACGGATTCCCGACTTCGCGCCCGTGCCACTACCGCCGACCCGGTCCGGGCATCAGGATGGTGGACATGACGAGAGGTCACGGAGCCTTCTGCGCAAAGCGGTTGATCAGCAAGCCCGAGAACCGGGGAGCATCCGTCGGTGTCATCGCCGATGCCCTGCAGACCTGCTGCGCGGTCACCCGGCTGCGGGCCCATCGCCTGGCGCGCACCTGGACCCTCGAAGAGGCTGTGCGGCGGTTCAAGGCCCTGTGCGTTCGGCTCGGCACCGATCCCGGCGGGATCACCATCGACCGAATGAGCACCTGGGAGACCGGAGCGAACCACCCTCGAGCCCGCACGGTCGACCTGCTGTGCAAGCTCTACGACACCGACGCCCACGACCTCGGCCTGGCCGGCCCCCCGCCCTCCGCGGTGCCCGTACCGGGCCTGGTCAGTGCGGCGCAGGCCTCCGCCCTTGCGGGCGGTGACCCGTTCGACCGGCTGATCGACGACGCCCGCCGCGCGGTGAACCGCACCCTCGCCGCCGCCAGCGTCAGCACCGCCCAGCTGGACCAGCTCGAGGAACGGATGATCAGCGCCCGCCGGCTGTACGTCTTCACCCCGCCCGAAGAGATGCTCCCTCTGCTCATCGGCGACTTGGAGGAGATCCGCCTGGTGGCCGCCGACCGGCAGCCGGCAGCTGTCCAGGTCCAGCTCTCCGCCCTGACAGCCATCGGGTCCACCCTCGTCGCCGACGCCCTGATGAAGCTCGGCCGCCTGCGCCACGCCGGCCAGTGGTACGACACCGCCCGCACCGCCGCCGACGACAGCGGCGACCCCGAACTGCGTGCCCGCGTCCGCGTCCAGGCCGCGATGCTCCCCTACTACTACGGGCCCCTGGAGACGGCCGCCGGCCTGACCCGCGAAGCACGCCTGATCAGCCGAAACCGCCCCACGGTCACCGGCGCGTTCGCCGCCGCCGCCGAAGCCCGTGCCCTGGCCCGCCAGGGTGACCGCGACGGCGCGCTCAGCGCGATCCGTCACGCCGAACGGATCTGGCAGGCCTGCGAGCCCGGCCCGGCCGACGACGCGTGGGCATTTCCCGAAAGGCGCCTGCTGCTCTACCGCAGCGGCACCTACACCGCGATCGGCGACACCCAGCAGGCCCGCCACGCCCAGGACCAGGCGGTGCTCCTGTACCCCGAGCAGACCGGCATCGACCCGGCCCTGCTCGGCCTGGAGCGAGCCATGTGCCTGATCCACGAGCACAGCCTCGCGGAGGCCTGCCAACTCGCAGCCGCCTCCTACCTCCAGGTCCCCGAAGCACACCGCACCACCATCCTCGGCGCCCGCGCCCAGGACGTGATCGCCATACTCCCCCCGCAACTGCGCACCGCCCGACCCGTACGCGACCTTGGCACGATCCTGGCGCTGCCCTCCGCCCCGAAGTGACAGCCCCCCAACCCGTAGGCCAGCCTGAACCCCATGACGACGATCGCGACGGATGCCGGCGGCTTCAACCCGACCGACCTCACCAGTCTCCTTCAACGCGCCTGCGCCGCCGCGGAACTCGATCCGACGACCGCCCGGCTCCTTCGCGGTCACACCAACGCCGTCTTCGTCACCGGTGAGGTCGTCGTCAAGATCGCTCGCAGCGGCACCCAGGCCTCCAGCGTCCAACGCACAGTTGACCTCGTCACCTGGCTCACCGCCCAGGGCTTCCCGACCGTCCCCCTGCACCCCGTGAAACAGCCCGTCGACCTCGACGGCCACTACGCGACCTACTGGACGTACCTCCCGCAACCCGCCCACCCCGTCGCCGCCGAACAACTCGCCGGCCCGCTCAGGGCGCTGCACCGACTGACCGATCCGCCCACGCCACTGGCGCCGGTGGACACGGTCGCCGCGGTACGCCGCTCCCTCACCCGCACCCGTGCCCTCGCCGCGGAGGAACTGGACTACCTCTCCCGGCGCCTGGATCACCTGGAAGCGGATCTCGCGGACGTCACCTACCTGCTGCCCCCCGCAGTCATCCAGGGTGATCCCCAGCACCGCAACGCGCTCCATACCCGAGACGGCGGGGCGGTCCTGTGCGACTGGGACACGGCCAGCTTCGGCCAGCCCGAGTGGGACCTGATCACGGTCGAGATCCACTGCCGACGATTCGGCCACGGCCGGGCGCATTACGAGGCCTTCGCCCAGCGGTACGGCCTCGATGTCACCACCTGGGACGGCTACCCGGTCCTCGCGGCGTTGCGTGAGCTCCGGATGATCACGACCAACGCCAAACGCGCGGCCACCGACAACGGAACGCTCGAGGAGGTCCGACGCCGCATCAGCCACCTTGGCGATGAGGGCACCGGGCAGCCGTGGAACATCCTCTGAGTCGTGAGAGCCTTCAACGACCGCCTCCACGACGTCTACCTTTAGGAGGCCTGGCACATGCGCGTCGGCATCACCGGACACCGCGGTCTGGACGAGCCCCTCGAACGTAGGGTCACCGAGCTCTTGGAGGAGGCACTGTCGGGCCTCGACGACGGATCGCGCGTCCTCGTCACGTGTCTCGCCGACGGCCCCGATACATGGGCCGCCGACCTCGCGCTCCGGCGTCGCGACCGCCTGGCCGTGATCATTCCCGCCCGCGACTACCGAGCCGCACTGCCACACTGGCATCAGAGGGGCGTGTTCGGAACCGTTCACCGGGCCGCTCCCACCGGGGCGAGGGCGGTGCGGGCAGGGGCGGGCGGGGCGTCGTCGCGCAACTGGGTGCCAGTCGTGACGGCGACCATGGCATCCAGCAGCACCAGGTGGGAGCCAGGAACTTCCCCGCGCGCTACGCCGCGGGACAAGGCGGGTCGCAGCGTCGTCTGTGCGGCGGCGGGCACGTTGAGGGCCAGCTGGAGAGCGGCGGTGCAGCCGTCCGCACCGACCAGCCGCAACGTCGGCCAGCCGTACTCGAGGACCACCGCGACCAGCACTTGACCGGCCCCACGGGCGGCCGTGGCGTACGCCACGCCGTCCGCATACCGGCCGGAGCTGGCCAGCAGGTCCTGTCGGTGCATCACCTCGGTGGCCAGGCGGACCAGCTCGCGGTGGAGCAGCGAATCGAGCGTGAGCTCGTCCCAATGGTCGGCGGCGGTGGACACCACCGTGGCCCGCTGCGGCAGGAGACCGCTGACATGGGCCGAGGCGTGCTCCGCCGTCGGTGTCGAAGCCTGCGGGCGGTGCCGCCCGGTCTGCCGGCCGACCGGGCGGCGGGCACCGAGGCGGAAGAGGAGGCGGCCCCAGGGGCGCTGCCTGCGTTCGGTGCTGGTCATCGTCTCCCCAGGGAGTTTGTGGTGAGCGGGTGGCGGTCGGATCAGCAGGTGAGGAGACGGGGTCCACCACTGCTGCGGTACGGGCCAAGTCGCCAGAAGGCGCCTGCCCGCCTAGGCGGGACGGAAGTGACCGCCAGGCGTGTCCAGTGCGGCGGCCACCAGGAACGCGCCACGGTCCGCGACGAGAGCGGCGAGCTGCTCCCACGAATCCCCCGTGGTGGCCACCATCGACCGGGTCCAGGTGACAATGCCGCTGGCAGACCCGCTAGACAGGGCTGCCGTTATGCTCTTCCAGCCTGTCCGCTGGCCGAGCGGCTGTTCCGGTGACCGGTCTCCTTCGCATACGACTACGTCCCACTCGCGCGCCTCGGCATATCGGCGGCAGTGTTCGGCCAGGGTCGTCGCAAGGGTGGTGTCATTGGTGACCACGTAGAGGGCGACAGACACTCGACCAGCAGGCAGGTGCGGGGGTTCCCGATGCATGCGACAACTGTTGCTGACGTGCCGAGGCGGTGGAACGGACGGAGCGTAGGACTTTCAGGAGCCAGAGCGGGCCAAAGGCGCATGGAGCGTGGGTATTTGCGCGGCTTCTGCCGTTCCTGTGGCCTGATCTCGTCCGCCGGGGTGCGCAAGGGCCCTTTCGAGGGCCAGGATGTGACGTGCAGTCATTTCGTCGGGCCGGGACGTCCGCAGGAAGCGGCTCGCTGGCCGGCAGTGAGTTCAAACGGCCGGACCAGGTGGGCACCCTGGTGAAAACCATGGGGCCTGGAAGCCGGCGGCCACGGGCCGGTGTAACCGAGTAGGGAGTGTGCGGATATGGCGCAGTGGCTGGAATTCAGCACGGGTGAGCGCATCAAAATGCTGCGCGGTAAGTCCGTCACCCAAACCCAGCTGGCTGAGCGGAGCGGGTTGTCCTTCTCGACAATCCAGAAGGCCGAACAGGGTGGCAACGTGTCGCTTCCCACATTGCTACGGATCTCCGAGGCCCTCCACACGGAGGTCGCGGTGGTCCTAGGTCACCAGCCGCCGCGCCGGGGGATGTCGACCGACGAGCGGGCGATGCTACGCGAACTCGCCCGCAACGTCCACGACATCGCGTCCGGGATTCTGCTGGAGCCAGCAGAGGACATCGCGCCCGGGCTGGCCGATTTGACGGAAGCCGCCTCGCGCATGTGGCGCGTCTACTGGCGCGGTTCCTATGCCGACGCCGGCGTGATGGTTGGACCGCTGCTGCGCTCTGCCGCCTTGTACGCCAGGGAGGCTCCGGTCGGCCAGGAGGCTGCCGCCACGGCGCTGCTGTCCGACGCGTACCGCGCCGCCGGGCTCATCGCGAACTTCCTTGGATCCCGGGATCTCGCTTACGCGTCGGTCGGTCATGCGATCCGGTACGCAGACCTCGCTGGCGATCCGGTCCGCCGAGCCATGCTCGGCTCGGCCCGCGCTCGTGTTCTTCTTCGAGACGGCCGGGTGAAGCAAGCTCTCTCTGAGGCAGAGAACGCGGCAGCTGCAGCCGAGCCAAGCTTCTCCGAACAGGGGTCGAGTCGGCTCGCGGCTTACGGCAAGAACATCACGTTTGCAGCGGTCGCAGCCTCAAGGCTCGGTGACACCTCACGAGCCACGGACCTCCTGTCCCAAGCCCACGCCGTTGCCGCCCGGCTGGGCACCGATGTCTTCATCAACGGGCTCCAGTTCGGGCCTTCGTATGCCGGCGCGCAGGCAGTGGGAGTGAACGTCTCTCTCGGCAACGCCGGCAGGGCCCTGGACCTCGTGCGCCGCTTCGATCCTTCCGGCCTGACACAAGCCGCCCACAACCGAATGATGCTCGACGTCGCTCTCGCACAGTGCGACGCACGTCAGTGGGACAGCTCGTTGGACACGCTTCAAGCGGTCTGTGAGTCCCACCCGGACTGGGCACGACACCAAGCCATCCCTAGTGTCATCATCCAGAGGGCTGGGCAGGCCAGCACCAGCCGGATCCGTAAGCTGTCGGCGATTCTCGGCATGTCGTCGGCCAGCCACTGACCGTCGGACTCGAACATCAGCAAGGAGCGTCCAGGTGCCCTACCGCGGTTTGATCCTCGACTTCGCGGGAGTGATGACCACACCGATCGGCAGGTCATCACAGGCCTGGTGCACCAAGGCGGGACTCCCCGCCGACGCCTGGCGCAGCACTCTGGAGGACGATCCAGTGGGCCGTGCCCTGTACGTCGAACTGGAGCTCGGCCGCATGACTCAGCATGCCTGGAACACCGGAACTGCGGCGATCCTCGGTGTCGATGCCGAAGATCTCATGGGTCGAGTCCACGCCCAGGTCCGGGCTGTGCCGTCCATGCT
This sequence comes from Kitasatospora sp. NPDC059327, assembly GCF_042752535.1. NCBI lineage: Bacteria > Bacillati > Actinomycetota > Actinomycetes > Kitasatosporales > Streptomycetaceae > Kitasatospora > Kitasatospora sp. NPDC059327. The sequence goes on from NZ_JBHYYB010000077.1 coordinate 28,550, forward strand.
GGAGGTTGCCCGGCAGGCCAGGCTCAGCGGGATATCAGTGGCGCTGTTGTCCAATTCCTATGGCTTCGAGCCCTACAACCCCTACCTGGAAACCGGTGTATGGGATCTCTTCGACATTCACGTCCTCAGCGGCCACGAGGGCATTGCCAAGCCCGATCCAGCGATCTACGCCCTGACCCTCGAACGCCTCGGTCTTAGTGCGAACGAGTGCCTGTTCGTGGATGACCACCCAAGGAACCTGCCGCCGGCCCAGTCGCTCGGGATCGCCACCCTCCACGCCACTGGGAGTGATGAGACCGCCCGGGCTATCGCGAATCGGCTCTCGCTCACGCTTCCGGCCGCCGTGCCGCGGTAGTGCCGCCGAACAGCGTGTCATGCCGCTGGCACACCTCAACCTCGAACAGTCCGAAGACAAGAGGTTCAGCGACGGCTACGGCGCACTGATATCGAGGCTAGCGGCGGCGTGGATCTCGTCTACAGACCGTGAGTCGCGGCTGAGGCTTTCTCAGGGACCGGGACGTTCAATTCGTTCGCCAACCGGCACTTCCGGCTCTACCCTCGCGAGGATCCGGATACAACGAAAGGACAAGCATGGCCAGTCACGCCACAGTCGAAGCCATCAACGGGCTGACCGTACGTTGGGCCGCGACGCTTCCGGACGATGGCACGGTGCTCGCCGCAGCCGGGGTGTGGCCGTTGCTCGGCCTCCTTGCCGGAGGTGCCGCAGGTACCGCCCGGCAAGAACTCTCTGACGCCCTCTGCATCCCCGCGGAAGGCACCGCATCCGCAGCACACGACATGCTCTCCACCCTCGGGGCGGTCCGGGGACTGAGCATGGCCCTGGGCCTGTGGACCCACAGGGCCCTGCCCATCGAACCGTCCTGGTTGAACCGACTGCCCGCCGGCGTACACGGGCAGCTCACCGGCGAGCCCAAAGGCGACCAGGCACACCTCGATGCTTGGGCGGCCAAGCACACGGACGGGCAGATAGACGCGATGCCGGTCACGGTGAGAGAGGAGACTCTACTGATGCTGGCCAGCTCCTTGAGTCTCCGTACCGACTGGATCCGGCCCTTCACCCCAGGCGGATTGGAAGCCGAGACAGGGCCCTGGCACGGCCAGGACCTGGCCGGACTGCATCGAAGCACCAGTCTCCTAAACCGGGTCGGCGTCACGGACACGGCAGCTGGCCCACTAACCGAACTTCAGGTCATCGGCACCCACGGCATAGATGTCCACCTGTACCTCGGAACACCTGAAGCAACCGCCAGCCAGGTATTGGTCGCCGCCGTCAAGAGCCTTCACAACCGCCGCGCGATGGTCCGCGGCGACCGTCTCCCCTACGGCACCCCGGGACCCGGACTGTCCGTGGAACGCGTCCCGAGCATCGACGGCGAACCCACGCTCCACGTGTCCACCGTGCCCTTCACCGTCCAAGCCCACCACGACCTGCTCGACGCCCCCGACCTGTTTGGCCTGCGCACGGCGACGGACCTCTCGCAAGGCCACTTCCCCGGCATCAGTGCCCAACCACTTGCCATCCAGCAAGCCGCGCAGGCGATGACCGCGACGTTCGGCCCCTACGGCTTCCGCTCCGCAGCCGTCACCGCCTTCTCCGGAATGGCCGCCGGCATCCCACGCCACCCCTACCGGGCCCGCGAAGTCAGCGTCAGCTTCGACCGTCCCTTCGGATTCCTCGCCCTTCACCGCACCTCACGACTCGTCCTCAACGCGGGCTGGGTCACCGCCCCCGAAACCTTCGAGGAATCTACCTGGGACTTGTGATCACCCCCAAGAGACGCGGGACGGCAGGCGACTCGGCCGCTCGGCGCTGGTCCGCAATCGGAGGGAGCGGGTCTCGAGCGCGGGCATCGACGTCGACAGGCTGATCGGCCACGTCCTCACCGCGGACCATCTGGCCGCCGGCGGCACCCGCGAGGACGGTGAGCCAGCGAGCTGGTCATCGGTCAGAGCAGTGACGTCGAGGGCGCCCAGGGCATCATCACAGGCGCCCCAGGGGACTGCACCACCCACCAGGGCGGCTGCGGCGATTACGGGAAGGTCACACCAGGCACGGTCCACGACGGCAAGTAGGGCCGGCACGGCGATCAGCGCCAGTCGTGGGTCGGCACTGCCCCAGCATCGCCGCTCACACCGGCGGGAACCGACTCTTGCTGCGCCCTCGGTCTCGAGGCCCGATCGGCTCCGGGTCACCCGAGACGCCCGGCACCGGCCTTCACGCGGAAACGAGTGTGCGGATCATCGAGCTTCGACGGAAGGGGCTGAGTCGAGCGGCACTTTCCGTAACAAGGCGGCCGGGTTGCCGATCCGCTCGAGGAACGGACGCAGCGAACCGGGCACGGTCGGCGCTACCCGGACGATGTCGACACCCGTCCACCGGACGGAGCTTCCGGGGGCAAAGGTTCGACCACCGTCGTGATCGTCAGGGTCCGTGATCAGCGGCCGCAGGCGCAAATAGCCGGGCCTGGCTTGGGCCGGGTCGGGTTCTACACACCATCCCAGAGGCCGCAGCCAGGCCTCGACCTTCACCGTGTCGTCCGGGTCGGTCGGCAGAATGAAGGTGTGCTCGTTGCTGACGGACTGACGTTCGCTCATGCGTGCAGCCTATCGGCGTGGCCGCTGCTGGAGGCACTGCCGCCGAGGCTACGTCTCGGCATGCCGGTCGGCCACACTGCGAGGGTGCGCACCCGGCCTCGTGCGACGACGACGGCTCGGGCCACGGCTCTTCCTCGGCGCGTCACTCCCTGGGCCCTGAAGCGGCGCGATCCCCACGCTCAGCACCACCACCCCGAACACTGACCAACTCGCCCATGCGTTCTTGAAGCCTGACGAGGTCGGACCAGCGGCTCGCGGTGACCTCCGGGCGCGGGCGGGTGCCGGGCAGGGCCTGCGGTGAGCAGGAGGATGCCGGTGCGGCGCAGGTGGGCGGCGAGCCGGTCCAGGGCGCTCGGTGGCACGGGGATCGGAGTGGCGGCGAGCCCGAGCGCGGGCGAACCGCCGGCTTCCCTGTTGAATCGGCGTGTCCGAGCCGTAGCCTGTCCCCCTAGGCTGATCAACGCGGCGGGGGTGTCGTGACCGGGGGCGGGGCTGTGGACGAGAGCGGTCGAGCAACGAAGGACCCGGTCTCCGGGGAGCCGGTTTCCGAGGGGACTGCGGCACAGGGGCCGGCGGACCCGCCGGCCCATGTGCCGCAACCCACCACGCCACCCCACCCTGCACGGCCGACACGGCCTCGGCGAGTGCCGATACCCCCGGGCCGGACCCGCTGGTCGCGGCGCAAGCGACGCACGGTCGCACTCAGACTGCTCACGGTGGCGATGCTGCTCATCGCGCTGACCTACGCCGCGGCCCAAGCCGCTTGGCACGGCGGACTGGTGGTGCTCATCGAGGTCTTCTACCACCCGTTGGCGTACGGCGCCGCGGTTCTGGTACTGATCGCCCTCGCCATCCTGATCGGGATCCGCGACCGGATGACCAGGAGACTGCTACTGGTCCCACTCCTCGGCTGCACACTGCTGGCCTGGCCCCTCGCCCTGCTCGTCTTTGGCAGCATGCCGCACAAGACCGCGGACCGGCCGGCTCCCGGCCGCTCCGACCGCAGCCTGGTGATCCACGAGGGCGCCGCGATGATCGATCCGCTCTGGTGGGTCTCGGTCGACACCGGCTCCGGCCTGACCGCACGACGGTGGCCGGTCGGCTACTTCAACGGAGACGCCACCGATACTGACCTCGGCTCGTCAGGGTGAACCTTCTCGAAGTCCCTGATTGGTGCGGTGCGGTGGCTGTATCCGGTGGTGTGTGAGATATGCGGATGGGGGCGGGTTGACCGCCGTAGGCCGGGTGCGCCGGGAGTCGGTGCGGATGCAGGCCGCCGAGTTGTTCGAGCGGGGAGTCAAGCCGCCGGAGGTCGCGCGGCGTCTGCGGGTGAGCCCGAAGTCGGCCTACCGTTGGCACCGGTTGTGGCAGGAGGGCGGGGCTCTGGCGTTGGCCTCTCGCGGCCCGAGCGGGTCGCGGTGCCGTCTGTCGTCGCGCTGCCTGGAGAAACTGGCCGCGTATCTGGAGGAGGGTCCGGCCGCGCACGGCTGGGTGGAGGATCAGGTCTGGACCGCGGCAAGGGTGGCCACGCTGATCGGCCGCAAGTTCCACGTCTCCTACAGCGTCTCGGGCGCCACGAGGCTGATGCGTCGGCTCGGCTTCAGCCCGCAGGTCCCCGCACGGCGGGTGGCCGAGCGGGACGAGCAGGCCGTCACCGTGTGGAGGGAGTCTCAATGAGTGAGTCAAGCTGTCTGCGCGGCCGGATCGGGGGTGAATACCCGGTTGTCGCGCAGGAGTGCCCACAGGACGCTGACCCGGCGGCGGGCCAGGGCGATGATCGCCTGGACGTGTTTGCAGCCCTCGGCGCGCTTCTTGAGGTAGAAGTCCCGGTTGGGGCCGTCCTTGATGATGCTGGTCTGCGCGGACAGGTAGAACACCCTTCGCAGACGGCGGCTGTAGCGCTTGGGCCGGTGCATGTTGCCGGTGCGGCGTCCGGAGTCGCGGGGGACGGGCACGAGCCCGGCCGCCGAGGCGAGGTGGCCGGCATCCGCGTAGGCGGTCAGGTCGCCGGCCGCGACGACGAGCTCGGCTCCGAGTATCGGCCCGATGCCGGGCAGGGACTCGATGATCCCGGCCTGCGGGTGGGTGTGGAAGGTGTCGCGGATCTGCTTGTCGATCCGCTTCAGCCGGTCGTCCAGGGCCAGGATCTGTACGGCGAGGTCGGCGACGATTCCGGCGGCGACGTCCTCGCCGGGCAGCACGGTGTGCTGGGCTTCGGCGGCCTCCAGGGCGGTGGCGGCGACCGCGTCGGCGCCGCGGACGCTGCGGTTGGCGAGCCAGGCCGTCAGCCGGGCCCGTCCCCTGCGGCGCAGGGCGGCGGGGGTCTGGTAGCCGGTCAGCAGGACCAGGGCGCCCTTGTGGGCGGAGTAGTCGAAGGCCCTCTCCAGAGCGGGGAAGATGCCGGTGAGCACGTCGCGCAGCCGGTTGATCATCCGAACCCGGTCGGCGATCAGGTCTGTGCGGTGGGCGGTCAGCAGCGCGAGCGCGGCGGCGAGCTGGGCGGGGACGTCGATGGTGGTGAAGTCGCGGCGGTGGCGGGCGGTTTCGGCGATGACGTAGGCGTCGCGGGCGTCGGTCTTCGCCTCGCCCCGATAGGCGCCGGACATGCGGTTGACGGTCCGTCCAGGCACGTAGACGGCCCTCTGGCCGTGGGCCGCGAGCAGGGCCAGAAGCAGGGCCGAGGACGTCCCGAAGATGTCCACCGCCCAGTGCACTATGTCGGCCAGGTCGAGGAACTCGCCGAGCGCGGTCAGGATCGCCGTCTCGTCGTTGTCGACCTTCTTCGACCACAGCGTCGCACCGGCCTCGTCGACCACTGCCGCCCAGTGGTGCCCCTTGCCGGCGTCAACTCCCGCCCAGACCTGGGCCTTTCGCTCGCTCACTCGCCCCTCCTCGATCCCACCCGCATCCCGTTGGCCCGAGGAACACCCCGCCGTCGTCTCCGTAAACAGCGACCGCACATGGCGCGCACATCTCAATCAGCAGCCAGGGCGCCCCGAAGAGCCGGGCGGCCACTCCTTCCAAGCCACTGAAGACAAGGCGACCTGAGCCACACCCGGCCCTCCCGGGCCGACTAACACCTTACGGAGGCGACCTGGGCGGAGGCAGAAGAGCACGGGCGGCCTGCGGGGGCTACATCTGCTTCGAGGACGAGGCAGGCTTCACCCGCCGTCCGCCCAGAGGACGTACCTGGGGCCGGCGAGGCCGCACCCCGGTCGTGACGGTCGGCGGCCGCCGATCGGGACGCCTGTCGGTGGCCGGGCCGATCGCCATGCGGCCCGGCGCCCGCACCCGGCTGTGCCACCGCCTGATCACGCACCCCGCGGGCAAGGGCCAGCGCCGCAGCATGGGCGAGCGCGACTTCATCGCTCTGATCGACGGCGTGCACCACCTCGTCAAAGCGCCGATCGTGCTGGTCTGGGACCGCCTCAACACCCACGTCTCCCACGCCATACGCGACTTGATCGCCCACCGCACCTGGCTGACGGTCTTCCTTCTCCCCGCCTGTTCACCCGACCTCAACCCCGTCGAAAGGGGTCTGGACACACGTCAAACGCAGCCTCACCAACCTCGCCGTCATGGCCCTCGACCGACTCGAAGCCCTCGTCCGCAACCGGCTCAAACGCCTGCAATACCGACCCGACACCCTCGACGGCTTCATAGCCGGCACCGGTCTGAGCCTCGACATCCCGACATCACCCTGACGAGCCGAGGTCAGTAACGCACTGATCTCGGCGCAGTGGGACGGACCCGACAGGATCAGGCTGGCCACCCGGGGCGGCCAGGTGTTCGTGGTAGCCCTCGACCCGGAGAGCGGCCGGCCCGAGCGCCAGGTACGAGCAGGCTGAAGGCTCGATCCTGGGATGACGAGGATCTCTACTACGTGGGCCCGACGGGAACCGTGTGAACGCCTCGGCCAGCAGCGGCGGCGTGCTTCGTTACGAAGGCAACTCGCATTCAACACGCTGACTTGACAGACATCCCATGAGCTGGCGTGTCAATCAGCGAGTGCATGGGCCGGGAAAGGACAGGCTGCCCCTCACCCCGCGGCCGCGACCGCTTGTGCTCGACCCGGCGAACGCTCTCGTGTGAATCGAGCGCACTCGCCAGCTGGTGGTCTTCCGGGGCGGGCCAGTGGCCTGTCGGAGCCGTGGCCTAGAGTGCAGCCTCTGACAGACTGACGGCCGGGAAGGGTTGGACAATGACCGAGGCGTGGGGCCGGCTGCGGGCGATCATGGGCGCGCCGGTGTACACCCCGGCGCGAGTACCGTGGGAGCTGGCACCGGCCGAGCTCGGGGTCCAGCTGCCGTCGGACTACCGAGCGTTCGTCGACCTGTACGGCGCGGTGAGCCTGAACGGCGAGTGGGGCGTGCGGTCACCGAGGGTGCAATCCCGCATAGCCGGCTCTCCCGGCGGCCTGGCGGGGTGGCGCTTCGAGACCGACACGGAGTTTCGGGTGCAGGTCGCGGGTGAGGACGAGTTCTGGGACCAGGAGCACACCCCCGTGTTTCCGGACCCGGGTGGACTGCTGCCCTGGGGCAGGAACAGCAACCACGTCTACTGCTGTTGGCTGACCACCGACCCGGACCCGGATCAGTGGCCGGTGGCCGTCCTCTGCGACTTCGATGGCGTCGATGACGGTGAGCTCGACCGTTTCGACGGCGGCTTCGCCGAGTTCGTGGCGACCGTACTCACAGGCGGCTACGCCCATGAGGACGAGTTGCTGGTCCGCCCGGACCCGGAAGAGTGGGGACCTCAACCGGCCCGACCGCTCTGGACACCCTCCTACGACTGGACCGGCAAGGACTGGGCCGCGGAGTGGGGCATCACCTGGTACGAACCCACCGGGTCGACGGAGATGCCCTGGACCAGGTGACAAGGATCCGGGTGCACCGCCGTGACTGTGCAGAGGCTGCCTCAATTCGTACGTGGCAGGAGGAACGGCCCCGCCCATGAGTTGGAGGGTCAAACGGCGAGTGTGTGGGATCGGTGGGCCCGGTCGGTCGTCCCGTCATAGGGTGCGCCGGTATTCAGGCAGCCGTGCCGGATGCCGATGATTCTGGAGCAGATCAGTGCCGGCGAGGTGTCGATGTCAAGCCAGCCGTCGGAGTGCGCGCAGTCCGGTGTAGAGGCAGGCTCCGGGACTACGGAACAAGGAGGCCAGCGATAGCGGCGTTGGCCGCGCGGGCTGGGTGACGGAACGTCAGGGGATGTCGAGGTTGTCGTCCTCGTCGTCGTCGAAGTCGATGCCGAAGGCGAGGTCGTCGTCGAAGTCGCCGGGCTCCTCCAGGGGGCGGGCAGCCCTGTACGCGGACCGGATCCCGCACCGTCCCGGTCCACCGGTGCCCGTACGCCAGCGTGTCGTCTGCCAGGTCGCGAAGCGTTCCTCGGCGGGGACCTCGCGCTCGGCCGCGCAGTGGCCGTCGCGCTCGGCCCGGTCCGGGTGCCCGCACCGCATCCCAAGAGGTTCACCACGTCATCGTCGGGCCGCCCCGGGCAGTCGCGCGACGACGCGCCCGGGCACCGCGTGTCGGTGGCGGTTCGTAGAGTCCCCGGTATGAACGTTGACGATCTTGCCTGGCAGGCCCACACCCTCCTTGGCGTTCCCCCGAACCTCGCCCGCACCCTCATCACCCACGGACACCTGGAGGTCGTGATCCAGGCAGCCCGGGAACGGGAGGACTGGCACTGCGCCGAGGCCGCGGCCGAAGCCCTGAGCGCGGACGGGCGCTTCGAACGGGCACTGGAGGTCCTGGCCCCCTTCACCGCCACCGGCTGGAACCACTCCCGCTGGGTCACCGCCGACGTCATGACCCGCCAGGGCCGCGGCGACGAGGCACTCACGCTGATGCGCCCCGACACCGAGCAGCGAACCGACGAACACTACTGTGCCCGCTACGCCGAGCTGGCCGCCAACGTCGGCCGGGCCGACGACGCCGTCACGGTCCTCACCCCACACCTGGACAAGGCTTGGCTGCTGGACAAGCTCGTCGAGGCGACCAAGGGCGGGGACCGCGACGAGCAGGTGCTCCAACTGCTCTACCGCGCGCTCGAAAGCGCGACCGACTGGCCCGGACCGGCCCGCTGGGAGGTGCTGCTCCACATCGCCGCCGTGCTGGAGCGGACCGGGCGCGCGAGCGAGGCCGTCGCGCTGCTGCGCGAGGAGACGGCCGTCGGCGACCACCACCCCCTCAACTTCCCGGAGTACTACGCCGCACTGCTCGCCCGCCAGGGCCTGACCGAGGAACTCGCGGCGCTCGCCGCCGACAACTACCACCTCGTCGGCGCCTACACCGCCGCCCTTACCAGGGCCGGACGGGAGCCGGAGACCGAGGCCCTGCTGCGCGAGCGCGTCACCGTCCACAACCATGACCACGACCGTGTGCGGCTGATGACGCTGCTCGGTGCCCAGGGCCGGATCGACGAAGCCGTCGAGGTCGGCCTGCCCGCCTGCGAGGACCACGACCACGGCGGCGTCGTCCACCAGCTGATCGGCCTTCTGGTCGACGACGGCAGGCCCGGCCGGGCACTGGAGGTGCTGGACAACCTCACCGGCTGGTGGGTTGAGGGCCACCCCGAGGACGTCCAGCACATGCGCCTGTGGCTGCTCGGCCAGGCCGGCCGCCACACCGAGGCCATCGCACTCGCCACCGCCCTGCCCCAGGACGAACCCGGACAGTGGGACGAATCCATCGCCGCCCTCCTCCAAGGCGACGGCCGCATCGAGGAAGCCGTCACCCTGCTGCGCTCGTCCCCGCACCGGTCGGCCGCCAACCTTCTGGCCGACCTGCTGGCCCGCACCGGCCGCCCCGCCGAGGCGATCGCGGCCGTCCCCACCACCGCCGACCAGCGCGCGGCCTACGAACAGCGGCAACGCGAGTGGAAGGAGGCGGACCCCTGGGGCATCGCCGCCGCACTCGCCCGGATGGAACAGAACGAGCAAGGTCCGGAGAAGACACAGTAGAGCCGGACGGTGGGCTCCCGCCGGTCCCCCAGCTCTGCCCGGAACCCAGTACGACTAGTACCGCCGCATGATCCGGTCCCAACCACCCACTCCCGGCGGGCCCGACCTGCGATTGCACGGCAAAGCCGACGGCATGTTCGTGCCCGAAAGGCCGCTGGCCAAAGCACTAGCCGCAGCCGATCGGCAGGCCTAGTGTCTGCGCCACGGCACCACACCACGTCACCACTGGCCGCCGCGCAGAGCAGCCGCGCCACGCCCCCGGGCACGGCCGGCCTCCCACCGGCCGGGCCCGCCGAGCGTCCCCCGTCGCTCCGGGTCCGGCCGCTGCCACCGAGACTGGCGCGCACCAGTTGGCGGCAGTGGGGGCTCGAAGACCATGGGCGAGAAGACCGAGCGGTTCGAGCAGGCCGTCCGCGACCTGGTAGGGAACCGGCGCTCTGAAGGTCGGGAAGCTCCCCCTCCGAACGCACCCTGGCAGCAGACCACGGCGAGGGACGGACCACGGTGCGCCGCGTGCTCGCCAACCTCGCCACCGAAGGGCTGATCACGCCCACCACAGCAGCGGCTACTTCGTGAGCGATCCCAGCGCCGGCGCCGCCGCGCCCCACACGCCTCTCGCCCTGTACGCGGACCGGATCCCCCACCGTCCCGGTCCACCGGTGCCCATACGCCAGCGTGACGTCTGCCAGGTCGCAAGCGTTCATCGGCGAGGACCCCGCACTCGGCCGGCCAGTGGCCGTCGCGCTCGGCCCGGTCCGAGTTCCCGCATCCCAAGAGGTTCACCACGTCATCGTGAGGCCGTCCCGGGCAGTTGCTCGACGACGCGCCCGGGCACCGCGTGTCGGTGGTGGTTCGTAGGGTCCCCGGTATGAACGTGGACGATCTTGCCTGGCAGGCCCACATTCTCACCTCGGTCGCTGTCCCGCCAGGCACGCCAAACCCTGAGCCGGAACCACTACGGCGGCGAAGCCGTCACGCGAAGCTTTGCCTCGGGATAGTGGCGGCGAAGTTCGTTGAGTACGCGCCCGTCGACCGCTTTGACGTCCCACAGGGAGCTGTCCCCTTCGGTCAGAACGACCATCACCTCGTCCTCGGCGAATCCACGTGCCTCAGCGTCGATCAATTGGAGGAAGGGGGTTGTCAGCGACAACAGTGTCAACGGGTCCGTGCCGCCGTCGGCAGACTGCCCCTCCATCTCGACGCAGCGAGGATCGACGATCTCGTCGAACTCGACGCGCCACTTCAGGTCCAGGCCGAAGCTGCCGAGGCGAACCAGTGGCTCAGCCAGGGTCACTAGTAGTACTTCGTTAACTTGGCTTGATCCTGATCTGTGTATCGGGCATTCTGGAGGGCGTGGACTTGGGGGAGATTGAGCAACTGCGTGGCGAGCTCGCCGCGTTCGTGGCCGAGGTGTTCGCGTCGGTACCGCGGAAGGACACGCGTGGGTGGGGTGACTGCTATCTGCGCGGGTTGATGCTGGACGGTCGCAGGAAGTCGATCCAGCCTATGGCCGAGCGGCTGCCGGACGGCGACATGCAGGCCCTGCAGCAGTTCGTGAACCAGTCGCCGTGGGACCACACGGCGGTGCTGCGGGCGGTTGCCCTCAAGGCCGTCACGGTGGTCGATCCGGTGGTGTGGGTGATCGACGACGTGTCGTTCCCCAAGGACGGGCGGATGTCGGTCGCGGTGGCCCGGCAGTGGTGCGGGGCATTGGGCAAGCAGTCGAACTGCCAGGTGGGGGTTAGCCTGCACGCCGCCTCCGACACCGCGTCCGTGCCCATCTCCTGGCGCCTGTTCGTGCCCGCCGAGTGGCAGGACGACACCGAGCGCCGCACACGCGCGGGCATGCCCGAGGAAATCGGGCACCGCGAGAAGTGGCGTCTGGCCCTGGACCTGATCGACGAGGCGCTCGCCTGGGGCCTGGAGCCGAAGGTGGTCGTCGCCGACGCCGGCTACGGCCAGATCACCGCGTTCCGCCGGGGCCTGGCGGAACGCGGGCTGGACTTCGTCGTGGCCGTCCGCTCCGACGAGTCCGCGCATCCTCACGACGCGGCCCCCACCACCGCGCACTGGAGCGGGAACGGCCGCAAACCCGCGGCCCGCTACCGAACCAAGGCCATGTCGCTCCAGGCCCTGACCACCGACGGCGGACGCACGACCCTGCGCCGGACCACCTGGCGCCACGGCTCGAAAGGCCCGATGCGTTCCCGCTTCCGGGTGCTCACGGTGCGGCCGGCGGGCGTCGCGGCCCGTACCCACGCGATGGCCCGGGCCGGTGGAGCGAGCGCCTGGGACGGCGTCCTGCCGGAGGCCACCCTGCTCAGCGAATGGCCCGCCGGACAGAAGACGCCCACCGAGTACTGGCTGACCAGCCTGCCCGCCGACACCCCGACCCGCCACCTGGTCCGCCTGGCCAAGATGCGCTGGCGCGTCGAGCACGACTACCGCGAGCTGAAGCACGGCCTCGGGCTGGACCACTTCGAGGGCCGCACCTGGCGCGGCTGGCACCACCACGTCGCCCTCGTCACCGCCGCCCACGCCTTCCTCACGCTCCGCCGGCTCGACCCAAAAGCCCAAGCGCCGGCCTGACCTTCTACCAGATCCTGGACCAGCTCCAGGATCTGCTGAACTGCTGGACCGGCATTTGCCACACCTGCCAACACCCACTTCCCACAACAAGGCCCAGAAGCCGAACCCGACAACCCGCCCCAACCTAACGAAGTACTACTAGTGTCCTGCACCTGAAATGTCAGCTCTAAGTATGTAGGCTGTTTTCATGTCGTCTCGGGGTCCTCGTGCTGTCGAAGTCGTGCTGTCCGTCGCGGAGCGTGCGGAGTTGTCGCGCTGGGCGGCCGGCTCGCTATCGGCTCGTGCGGCGGAGCGGGCCCGGATCATCCTGGCCTGTGCGGACGGAGCGTCGAACACCGTTGTGGCGGCGGGCTTCGGGGTCAGTACGGAGACGGTGCGCAAATGGCGCTCCAGGTTCGTAGCCCGGCGGCTGGCGGGGCTGGCGGATGAGCCGCGGCCTGGCCGGCGCAAGCCGGAGCTGGTGCTGTCCGAGGTCGAGCGGGCGGAGTTGACGCGCTGGGCAAGGCGGGCGAAGACCGCGCAGTTCCTGGCGCTGCGGGCGAGGATCGTGCTGCGGTGCGCGGAAGGCGGGACGAACAAGGAGATCGCCACCGAACTCGGTGTCTCGCACGGAACGGTGAACCGTTGGCGGTCGAGGTTCATCCGCTTGCGGCTGGACGGGCTGAGTGATGAGCCGCGTCCCGGCAGGCCGCCCTCGATCCTCCTGGACCAGGTCGAGGACGTACTCACGGCAACGTTGGAGTCCGCCCCGGGCAAGGACACCCACTGGTCGCGGGCCTCGATGGCCAAGCACTCCGGGCTGTCGAAGTCCACCATCGGGCGGATCTGGAAGAAGTTCGACCTCAAGCCACATCTCCAGGACGCGTTCAAGCTCTCCACCGACCCGCGGTTCATCGCGAAGGTCGTCGACGTCGTAGGCCTGTACCACAACCCACCCGAGAAGGCGGTGGTGCTGTGCGTGGACGAGAAGAGCCAGATCCAGGCGCTGGACCGGTCCCAGCCCGTGCTGCCGATGATGCCGGGCATGCCCGAACGCCGCACCCACGACTACTACCGGCATGGCATCACCAGCCTGTTCGCCGCCTTCGACATCGCTGACGGCACCGTCATATCGGCACCGCACCGCCGCCACCGGGCCATCGAGTTCAAGAAGTTCCTGGTCACGATCGACAAGGCTGTGCCCGCCGGCCTCGATGTCCACCTGGTCTGTGACAATTACGCCACCCACAACACCGCCGAGATCAGGACGTGGCTAGGAAGACACCCGCGCTTCCACGTCCACTTCACCCCCACCGGCTCCTCCTGGATGAACCAGGTCGAGCGATGGTTCGGCATGCTGACGGACAAGCTCATCCGCCGCGGGGTGCACACCTCCGTGAAGGCCCTGGAGCAAGACATCAGGGTCTGGATCGACGGATGGAACGAGAACCCCAGGCCCTTCACCTGGACCAAGACCGCCGACGAGATCCTCAACTCCCTCGCCGACTACCTCACCAAAATCAACCCGCCGACCACTGAAACCTGACGCAGACTTAGAAGCCGTTGTCTTTCCGGGAGTGATGGCTGCGTTTCCGTAGGTCAGGCATAGTTCGGTGTTTCGGTGGCAGGGACGGGGTGTCGTGTCGTCTCTTCGGTGGAGGTGCCGGGATGCCGTCGGTGATGGGGTTGCTGGAGGAGCGCGAACGCGCGGCTCGGCAGCGGGTGGAGGCCCTCCAGGCCGAGCTGCGGGAGGCGGAGTCCGTGTGGGAGCGGTTCGTGATCGCCCGCGAGACGGTGGCCGAGGTCCTCGGGCAACCATGCGGAAGCGAGGAGGTGCCGCCGGCCGGGGTGGCCGACGAGCGGCTGGTGCAGGCCGCGGCGGTGCCCGGTTCGATGGTGCCGCACTGGCGGAACGGGCTTGCTCCCACGGTCCTGGCGCCGGACTACCAGCGGATCATGGACGTCCTGGCTGGTGGGAACGGGCCGCGCGGGGAGGCGATGGACTGTCGCCAACTCTCGGCGGCACTCGGGCTGGAGACGATTCCGGCGAAGGTGGAAGGGGTGCGGTCGAAGGCGAAGCGGCTGGCCGCGCGGG
>NZ_JBHYYB010000078.1:0-42620 GCF_042752535.1 Kitasatospora sp. NPDC059327
CGCGGGGGGGGGGGGGGGGGGGGGGGGGGGCGGGGGGGGGGGGGGGGGGGGCGCCGGCCCCCCCCGCCGGGCCCGCGCGCCCCCCGCCCGGTTCCGGTGTCAGGGCCGCTTGCGGACCAGCGTGATGCCGTCGGCCACGGTCAGCAGGGAGATGTCCACCCGGTCATCGGTGTGCAGCGCGGCATTCAGTTCGCGGACGCCCGCGGTGTCCGGGTCCTGCATGTCCGGGTCCGCCGCCCGGCCGAAGAACAGCGTGTTGTCCACCACCAGCAGGCCGCCCGGCCGCAGCAGGGCGAGCGATTCCTCGTAGTAGCGCGGGTAGTTGGCCTTGTCGGCATCGACGAAGACGAAGTCGAAGGACTCCGGTCCGCGCTCCGCCGTCAGCTCCGCCAGGGTCTTCACCGCGTCGCCGATCCGCACCGCGATCCGGTCCGCCACCCCGGCCCGCGCCCAGTACCCCGCGCCGATCGCGGGCCAGCGGTCGGTGAGGTCACAGGTCACCAGCTCCCCGCCGGGCGGCAGGGCGCGGGCCATGCAGAGCGTGCTGTACCCCGTGAACGTGCCGATCTCCAGGACCGACCGCGCGCCGGTCAACCCCACCAGCAGTGCCAGCAGTTGCCCCTCCTCTGCCATCACCTGCATCGCCTCGCCGGCCGGCAGGGCGGCGGTCTCGGCGCGCAGCTCGGCGAGCAACTCGTCGTCCCGCAGTGAGGTCCCCCTGATGTAGTCGAGCAGTCGCTGCGTGGTTGTCACCTGCTGGGCCATGGGACTCCTTGTCGGGTGCGCGTCCTGGTCCGGACGCGGTGCGGTGGGTGCGGTGGGTGCGGTGCGTGCGGTGGCTTGGGTGGCTTCGGTCAGGTCCGCGGACGCGGTGGGTTCCGCGGGTTCCGCGGGTGCGGAGCGAGAGGGACCCGCAGGGGCTACGCCCACTGAAGAGACGCCGACGTCCGCCCGAGCACCGAGCGGAGCCGGTGGCCGACCGGGCCGAGTCCGGCGGTGGCGGCCAGGTCCAGCGCGGACCTCAGGTTGGCCTGCTCGGTGCGCCACCAGTCCTCGGCGTTCGGATGGCAGGAGGGGGCGGGCGCCCAGGGGCCGAAGACCGGGCCCCGGACCGGGCCCGCGGCGCCGTGGCCGGCGGACCGGGCGAGCTTGTCCTCGGCCATCCGCAGGTAGCAGGTGAGCAGCCGGCGCAGTGTCTCGGCACGGCACTCGGGCGGGTCCTCCGCCTCGGCCCGCTCCCTCGCGTAGGCGCGCAGCAGGTTGTCGAGACGGTAGCGGCCGCAGCCGCTGGCGTGCAGCAGGTGGGCGTCGGCGAGGATCTCCAGGACGGCTTCCGCCGTGTCGACCTGGCAGTCCAGCAGGACGGCGGCGATACCGGCGTCGGTGTGCTCGGCCCCGACGGCGCCCAGCATCCGGAAGGCGGCGGCCGGGTCGGGCAGGGACGGCGTCCGCACGGCGTCGCACTGCAGGCGCCGGTAGTCGCGTTCCAGGCCGATCCGGACCCCGAGGTCGCCGACCCGCAGTTCGTCGAGCAGGCGGGCGGAGCGGGCCAGCCGGGCGGCGAGCCGGCCGAGGTCCCAGTGCGGGCGGCTCAGGTAGCGGGCTCCGACGATGCGGACGGCGAGTGGGAGGCCCGAGCACCGCCGGACCACGGCGCGGGCGGCGTGCGGCTCGGCCTCGACGCACCGGCGGCCGACGATCGAGCCGAGCAGTTCCAGGGCGGCGGGTTCGTCCAGGGGTTGGAGGATGACGGTGTGGGCGCCGTCCAGGTCGGCGAGCCGGTCGCGGCTGGTGACGATCACCCGGCCGGCCTGGCCACCGGGGAGCAGCGGCCGGACCTGCGCCGCACCGCGTGCGTCGTCGAGCACCACCAGGACCCGGCGGTCGGCGGTGAGCGAGCGGTACAGCAGGGCGGCCTGGTCCGGGTCGGCGGGGATCGTCTCGGCGGGCACCCCGAGGTCGGTCAGGAAGCGGGCGAGCACCTCGCCGGGCTCGGCGGGATTCTCGGTGCCGCCGAGGTCGGCGTAGAGCTGCCCGTGGCCGAACCGGTCCCGGACACCGTGCGCGACCCGGAGGGCGAGCACGCTCTTGCCGATGCCGCCGCTGCCGGTGATCACGGTGACGGCGGCGGTCGCGCCGGTCGGTAACTCGGCCAGCAGCCGGCGGGCGAGTTCGCGTTCCTCGGTGCTCCGGCCGACCAGTTCTGGTGGGCCGGCGGGCAGTTGGGCGGGGCGGGGCCGGCGCGGGCCGCCGGAGTGCGGGTCGGGGCGCGGGCCGGGGTGCCGCGGCTCCGGCCCGACGGGGTCGGCCTTCGGGGCGGCGCTGGCGGCGGGGTCGTCGGCGGCCAGGATGCGGCGCTGCATCTCCCGTAACTCCGGGCCGGGTTCGGCGCCGAGCTGGTCGATCAGCGTTGTGCGGGTCAGCTGGAACAGGGCGAGCGCCTCGGACTGCCGACCGGCCCGGAACAGCGCCAGCATCAGCCTGCTGACGAGGGCCTCGCGCAGCGGGCTCTCCTGGACCTCGCGCCACAGCTCGGGCATGATCTCGGCGTGCCGCCCGAGGGCGAGGTCGACGTCCAGCCGTGATTCCACGGTCTGCAGCCGTAATTCGTGCAGGTACCGGCCCTCCACCTCGCGCAGGGCGCGGGAGTGGATGTCGACCAGTGGTTCCCCGCGCCACAACTCCAGTGCGGCGGAGTACTCCGCCGAGGCCGGTTCCAGCTCACCGGCCCGGAGGTGGGCGGCGGCCCGCGCGCGGTGGGCGGCGAAGCGTCCGAGGTCGGTCTCGTCCTCGCCCAGCTCGATCTGGTAGCCGGGGGCCCTGGTGAGGATCCGCCTGCCGGCCTGGTGGCCGAGGGCCTGGCGGAGCCTCATCACGTAGGTGCGGACGGTGGCCGCGGCGCTCGGCGGCCGGCCGCCGTCCCAGACCGCCGCGGCGATCCGGTCCACCGACACCACGCGGTTGGCATTGATCAGGAGCAGGGCGAGCACGACCCTCTGGCGGGGGGCGGGCACCTCACGATCCCCTCCGTCCACCCGGACGGACAGGGGGCCGAGTATACCGAACTGCACAGACAGCCTCGATTCATGACGGCACAACAGAGCGATGGATCAGGCCTGCCGAGCAGGCCGCGGACAGCCTTCCTCCCCGCTCGTCGTCCTACGGGTCGGTCCGCAGGGTCACGACGGGCGGCGCGCGGGCGGCGGGCCCGAACTCCTGGGCAGCGGGGCGAGTTCGTCGGAATCGACGAGCGGGGTGTCCATCAGGACGCACGGGCGGTCGAGCACCGTGCGGTCGGCCGCACCGGCCGCACCGGCCGGATCCCGGATCGTGGAGTTCCGAGTGCCGGTGCGCACACCGCCGCAGGCTCCGGCATCGGCGGCGTCCTCGCCGAACGCCTCCCCGAAGGCGGGGACGACCTCGGCCGACCGGCCCACCCGGTGCTTCTTCCGAACCGGCACGGGACCCTCCGCACCGGTTCCTCCGGGCATCCCGCCGGGGCCCGGACGTCCGCCGAGGGGAGGGATGCCGCGGCTCCGCGGCGTCGACACGCGCGTTCGGGCGCCGCGATCCGGATCCTCACCGCCGGCAGGTACTCGCATCCGGCCGGGGGTTGCGCGATCCCCTGCCGGCCGCCTTGCCGAGGGTGCGCGGCCGGCTCCCGACGATCGGTGAGCCGGCGCGGGAACAGGCGGGCTGCCGGAGGCGTGACTCCACACCCCAACCGGGCGAGCATCGCCTTCCCCTCGATGCCGCCGGCGAACTCCGCTCCGGGGAGGCCGGGCGGAGGCGCCTCCGGTACCGCGTACGACCCCACCGCCCGGCAGGTGATCGACTCGCGGCGCCGCACCCGGTCACCGGGCGAGCCCCGACCCGGCGGTGGCCGTCCCGCTGTCCCGCCCAGGTCGGTCGGACCGCGGTGGTCCTTCACGCCACGTCGGTCTGCCGTGCCGTCGTGGCCGCCCGGCCGGTGGCGCACGGGTCCCCGGCAGTCGACCGGCCCCGGCGAAGCGAGGTCAGTCACCGCGCCCCCAATCCGTGACGCCGCGCCTCCCCTCTACCGAGAGCTCTGGAGAACTCGTTGCTCCGGTCGGCCGAGGCCCAGCGCGACCCGACGCGCCGCGACCGGGTGGCCGCCGTTTCGCGGGTGCCCCATTCCGACACCAAGAATTCGTGCAGAGTCGACACCGGCGACCTGCCCACGGAGCATGCTTCCCACATCGTGGCACCCCTCCCCGCTCTCGAAACCATCGCCCCCGACCGAGCCTGGCACGTCTTAGAGATGGGCTCCCAGAGCTTTCATCCCGCTGCGTTATCAAGTCGTTATCATCTGCACGCAACGAAGCCTTCGCGGGCGTCTCCGGAAAGCCGCAGCAAAGGGCCGTAAGTATCCGCACCGTCTCGCCACAAATCGGCCGGTCCGACTCCCCCGAAATCGTCGACCACGCCCGGCTCCGCATGAGATCCGACTGCCGCCCGGCGCCTCCGACGCGGCCCACCACGCCGGGACGCCCCGCTCCCACCCCGCCGACCTCGCCCGGCCCTTCGCCGCCGCAACCCGCGGCCCGCGGGCTCGGAGTCGCGGCGAACAGGGTGACGTTGGCCCCGGCGAGCACACCGCCACGCCGCGAGCGCGAGAATCCGGCGAGTCGCGCTCGCCTCGGAGGACTGAACCCCGCGGGCCGGGCGGCGACCGAGTCCGCGATTCCCGGCCGGGCCGGCCGCGCCCGGCCACCGACGCGGTGACGGGACCGCTCCCGGGGCGGGACGGCTCGTGGGCCGACCGGACCGACCGTCTCGTCCCGGATGGGGGCGAGAGCCCCGAGGGCCCCGCCCCCGGGGCAGTTGTAGCGGACTGTAGGGACCGCTACGCTGCGGTCATGAAACAGCTGAACGTGAGGTTGGACGACGAGGCGCACGAGGCGCTGGAACAGCGCGCGGAAGCCGCCGGCATGTCCCTGCCGGACTACGCCCGAAAGGTCCTCGCCGAGGAGGCCGACGAGCGCCGGGAGCGCTTCCTGACCGCGGCCGCGCACTTCTCCCAGGCGTGGGCGCCGGCCTTCGAGGCGGAGTTCGGCCCCTACCCGCACAGCGGGCGCGACGACGCGGCGGACGCCGCGTGATCCTGCGCGTCGACCGGGCCTGGCTGCTGGACATCGCCCACCAGTTCCTCCCCGCCGACCCCGACATCACCGACTACGGCACCCTCGCCGCGGCGGTCGCCCGGCATCTCGACGAGGTCATGGACGTACCCGTCTACGGCGCCGTCCACCAGCGGGCCGCGGCACTCATGCACCAGCTGATCCGCGTACCCGCCCTTGAGTTCGCCAACGAGCAGTTCGCCGCGGTCGTCGCCGCCTCCTACCTCGCCGGCTCCGGCGTGATCGTCACCGCCGAACCGAAACAGGCCGTCGAACTCGCCGGCCGGATCCGCGACGGACAGGCCGATGTCCGGGAGACCGCCACCGCCATCCGCACCTGGTACCGCTGACGAACGGACACGCGCCGACCACCAGGACGGGCCGGCGCGGACCGGCCGCTGGAGCCGGTCCGCGCCCTGGGGGGGACCCGTCGACGTGCGCCATGACGCCCCGGGCCTCCTCGCCTCCGGGGCGGCGGCGGTCAACGCCGAGGATCGACCGGCCCCGCGGGTCGTCCGGCCGCCGCGCAGTACCCTCCTGAGCGCCATCACCGCCCGGTGGCCGGCGAGAACGCCGGTCCCCCGCCGCCGACCGATCCGGCCGACCCGCCGTCGAGGACCGCGTCGGATCCGCCGCCCGGCGCCCCGGGCGTCGACGTGCAGGCCGGTGACGTCGCCACGGCACAGCCCGACCCCGCCCGCTTTCCCCCTTTCAAAATGCTGAAAGGGGATTTATACCTTGCTACCGTTGCCGCCGCTGCCACATCCGAGCAGAGGAGGAATACGTGTTCACCATGGAAGAAATACCCGAATCCCGCATCGCCTATCTGAGGCGAACCGGTCCGTACGGGGCGGAGAACGGAATCCAGATGGAACGGATCAAATCCTGGGCCGCCGAGAACAGCCTGCTGCGCGCCGACTCCGCCATCCTGGGCATCGCCCGCGACGACCCCGGCCGCACGCCGCCCCGCGACCTCCGCTACGACACCTGCCTGGTCCTGCCCGACGACACGGCGGTCCGTCACCCCGAGGTCCTGGAGGGCAACCTCACCGGCGGCCGCCACGCCGTCCTCACCACCGCACACACCGCCGAGGGCCTCGCACACGCCTGGGCAGGCCTTTTCACCGGCCTCGCGGCCCAGAACCTCACCTTCGACACCACCCGGCCCGTTCTCGAACGCTACCGGCCCCGGCTGCTGGCTCGGCACCTCTGCGAGATCTGCGTCCCCGTCCTGTGACCACGGTCGCGGTCACAGGACGGGGACGCGCGCAGCACGTGCCGACGTCCGGCTGTCCGGCATGGGTGCACCGCCGCACAGGCCGCAGATGCCGCACCCCAGCCGCGACCGCCCCTCGGCAGCGCGGGGCAGTGGCGGGCCGCCCGGGTCGTCGCGTCGTCCGCGTCCACGCCGACGTGGGTAAGGTCGACGCCCCGTACCTCGCCCGCCCGCACGACGCCGCCGGCGTGCCCCGAGACGATGTTCCTCACCTCACGGTCCCCCTTCTTCCGCATCGGTGCCGCAGGGAGAGCGCACCGTACCGGGGGTTCGGCGGATTTCCCCGGCCGTCAGCCCCGCGTCGGTCCGTACGTGTGACACCGATTCACGGAAGGCTGGCCCCATGAGGAAACTGATCTACGGCATGAACGTGAGCCTGGACGGCTACATCGCCGCGCCCGGCGACGACATCGGCTGGAGCGTACCGAGCGACGAACTGTTCCAGTTCTGGTCCGACCAGCTGCGGGCGACCGACCTGTCGCTGTACGGGCGCAAGCTGTGGCACACGATGAGCTCCTACTGGCCGACCGGCGACCAGCGGCCCGACGCCACCCCGGCCGAGATCGAGTTCGCGCGCCGCTGGCGGGACATGGCGAAAGTGGTGTTCTCCTCGACGGTCGACACCGTCGACTGGAACACCCGCCTCGTCACCGGCGACGCGGTCACCGAGATCACCCGGCTCAAGGCCGAGGACGGCGGCGCGATGGACATCGGCGGCGCGACGCTCGCCGGGGCGGCCATGCGGGCCGGGCTGATCGACGAGTACCTGCTGGCGACCGCGCCCGTCCTGGTGGGCGGCGGCACGCCGTTCTTCACCGCGCTGGACACCTGGGTGAACCTCAAGCTGGTGGAGACCCGGACGCTTCCCGGCGGCGTGATCCTGACCAGGTACGAGACGAGGCGCTGAACCCCCGTCAGGAGGTCCGCGCCACACACCCCGCGGGTGCCCCCGCGGGTGTCCCGGATCCGGACCGCCGCCCGGGCCACCCGCCCGGGTGAAGCCCCGCACGGCGAGGTCTCGACGGCCCCCAGCTCACGAACCTCCCCTCACGACCCCCCTCGCGGACCGCGGGCGCTCGCGCGAGTCACCCCGACCCGCCCGGAGTGAACGGCCCGGTCACGGTGGGGTGGGGAGTTCGATCAGGAGGTCGAGGCCGCCGGTGGGCGGGGCCGTCACCTCGATGTGGCCGCGGTGGGCCTCGGTGACGGAGCGGACCACGGCGAGGCCGAGACCGGAGCCCCGGGGGCCGGTCGGGTCGGCGCGGCGGAACGGTTCGAAGAGGGTGGGGAGGAGTTCGGGCGGGACGACGGGGCCGGTGTTGCGGACGCGCAGCCAGGCGTGGGCGGCATCGGTGCCGTGGCCGGGTCCGGAGTCGTGGCCGGTGGTGAGGGAGATCCGGCCGCCGGGGTGGTTGTAGCGGGCCGCGTTGGCGAGGAGGTTGGTGGTCAGCTGGGCCAGCAGCGCCGGGTCGCCGGTGGTGGGGGCGGGGTCGAGGCGCGTGATGAGGGTGAGACCGGCGGCCTCGGCCTCGGTGCCGATGGCGGCAGCGGCCTGCGCCGCCAGGTCGGCCAGGTCGGTCGGGCGCGGGTCGAGGGAACCGCTCTCGCCCTGGGCGAGGGCGAGCAGGGCGGCCAGCAGGGCCTCGCTGCGGGCGTTCGCGGCGAGGGCGCGGTGGAGGGCCGGGGCGAGGGTGTCCGGGACCTTGCCCTGGGCGAGAGGGACTTCGAGCGCGGTACGTTGCAGGGTCAGCGGCGTGCGCAGCTCGTGCGAGGCGTGGGCGGTGAACTGGCGTTGGGCGGTGAACGCGCGCTCCAGCCGGTCGAGCATGTGGTCGAAGGTGTCGGCGAGTTCGGTGATCTCGTCGCGCGGGCCGGTGAGGGCCAGCCGGTCGTGGAGGTTCCGGTCGCCGATCCGGCGGGCCGCGGCGGTGACCTCGCCGAGGCGGGCCAGGTAGCGGCCGGCCGTCCACCAGCCGAGGGCGGCGGAGAGCACGGTGAGGCCCGCCAGGATCAGGGCCGACCGCAGGAGCAGCTCGGTGAGCACGGAGCTGCGGAAGTCGGTGAACTGGGCCGGGGTGGTGGCGACGGCCTGCACGGGCGCGTCGAAGGGACCGGCGGCGGGCCCGGGCAGAGCCGGGAGCAGCTCGGTGGCCGGCATCACCAGGTCGCGGTGCTCGGTGATCGCGTGCCGGACCGTCACCCAGTCGAGCGCCAGCAGCAGGCTGCCGACGGTCAGGAACAGCAGCCCGTGCAGCAGCGCCAGCCTGGTGCGGATGGTCAGCCGGCGCTTGACGAGCGGACGCCGGCGCTTGACGAACGGCAGGCGGCGCTTGACGAACGGCAGTCCGCGCTTCACAGGCGGTAGCCGAACTTGGGCACGGTCTCGATCAGCGGCGGATCGCCGAGTTTGCGGCGCAGCTGGTGGACGGTGACCTTGACCGCCGTGCCGGAGGGGGGCTGGTGCGGGTCCCAGACCTGTTCGATCAGTGCCTGGGGTGAGACCACCCCGCCGTCCGCCGCCAGCAGGGCCTCCAGCACGCCGTACTCCTTGAGGGTGAGCCGCAGCGGTCGCCCGTCCCGTTCGACGATCCGGCGGGTGGTGTCCAGCCGGACGCCGTGGCGCTCCAGCACGGTCGGCGCGCCGGACCCGCCGCGCCGGCCGAGCGCCTGGACCCGGCTGACCAGCTCCAGGTAGGAGAACGGCTTGGCCAGGTAGTCGTCGGCGCCGAGCGCGAAGCCGTCCACCAGGTCGGCCACCGTGCCGGCGGCGGTGAGCATCAGCACCCGGACCGGGCTGCCCTGGGCCCGCAGGCTGCGGCACACGGCGTCGCCGCTGAGCACCGGCAGGTCGCGGTCCAGCACCATCACGTCCACCGGCCGGGTGGCGGCCAGCTCCAGCGCCCGGGCGCCGTCGTACGCGGTGTCCGCGTCCATGCCCTCACCGCGCAGCCCCTCGGCGATCATGTCGGCGAGTTCCCGTTCGTCGTCCACCACCAGTACGTGCATGTGGCCATTCTCCCGACCGGGTGGTTGGCATTCGGTTGGGCGTGGGCCAACCGGCGCGCAACCGCGGTCTTGGTAGCTCTGGTGTCCGAAGCACCCGGGAGCGTCCCGGGCGCGGAGAGGAACCGGTGATGACGGGGTACGGCGGGGTGCGCAGGGCGGCGTTGACAGCCGTGGCACGCGGGGCGGCGCTGACGGCCGTGGTGGGCGCGGCGCTGCTCGGGCTCGTGAGCTGCGGCGGCGACGGTGGCGGTTCGAAGGTCGCCGGCGCCGGCGCCGGTGGCGCCTCGAACGCCACGGGCGACCAGCGGCAGGTGATGCAGAAGTACGCGAGCTGCCTGCGGGACCAGGGCGTGCAGGGCGTGGAGGTGACCGACCAGGGTGTCGGCATACCGGCGACGGGCGTGGGGGACGGCGGCGCGGCGGGCGCGGACCTGGTGACCAGGGCGAGCGGCCACTGCGACAAGCAGGTGCCCGAGTACCACCAGTTGGCGCAGCGCCTGCGCGCGGACCAGGGCAAGAAGGACCTGGACGCCGCCCGGAAGTTCGCGGCCTGCATGCGCAAGAACGGCCTGCCCGACATGCCGGACCCGGAGCTGGACGGGGGCGCGGTCGTGATCAGGACCCCCGCCGGCCCGAACTGGGAGGTCGCGATGCCCAAGTGCGGGGATCTGATGAACCAGATCACCGGCGGCTACCGCACCGAGGTGGTCAAGTGAGCGGGTTCGGGACGAAGGAGAGGGCGAAGCGCGGGCGGGTGGGCCGGTGGGCCGCCGTGGCCGTGGTGGTCGCGGCGGTGGGGACGGTCGGTGTGACGCAGCCCTGGCGGGACGGGGAGGTGTCCACCGCCTCCGATCACCCGAACGCGACCGCCGTGGTCCAGCGGGGCTCGCTCGCCGCCGGCCTGAACCTGGTCGGGCGTCTCGGGTACGGCGACCCGACCGATGTCCTGGCGCCGGGCACCGGGGTGCTCACCGATGTCCGCAAGCCCGGGGACACGGTGTCCCGGGGTGACTGGCTGTACGAGGTCAACGGGGTGCGGGTGCCGCTGTTCACGGGCGCCCGGCCGCTCTGGCGGGCCGTCGGGCCCGGCGTACGGGGGCCGGACGTCGAGGAGGTGCAGCAGAACCTGGTCGACCTCGGGTACGCCAAGGACCTCGGTCTGAGCGTGAACGACCGGTTCACCGATGCCACGGCCACCGCGATCAAACGGTGGCAGAAGCAGCTCGGCGTGCCGCAGACCGGCACCCTGGAGCTCGGCAGCGTCATCGTGCTGCCCCAGCGGCAGGTCCGGATCGACGCGGCCGGTACCACCCTCGGCGCGCGGCTCGCGGCGGGCAGCACGGTGGTGCTCAAGACCACGGGCACCGACCTGGTGGCCACCGCCTCGCTCAAGGAGGACCAGCTGTCGCGGCTGGCGCCCGGTGCGGCCATCACCGTCCGGTTCTCGGACGGCTCGACCGAGCAGGGCAAGGTCCAGGGCATCCAGCGCGGCGGGTCCGCCAACGCGGGCGGGTCCGGTGGTGCCGGCGGGGACGGGGGCGCCGGGCAGCCGAAGGGGGCGACGCTGGTGGTCACCCTCCAGGACCAGACGGCCGCCCGGAAGGCCGGCCCCCGGGACGTCACGCTGACCGTCGAGGACCGCAAGGCCGACGACGTGCTCACCGTCCCGGTCACGGCGCTGCTCGCGCTCGCCGAGGGCGGGTACGGCGTGCAGGTCGCCGACGGTGGCGGGAAGACCAGGCTGGTGCCGGTGAAGATCGGTCTGGTCGCCGACGGCAAGGTCCAGCTCACCTCCGGCGACGTCCGTGAGGGCGACCAGGTGGTGATCCCGCAGTGAGCGCGCCCGTCCTCGAACTGACCGGTGTGGTGAAGGAGTTCGGCGCTCAAGGCGCGCCGCTGCGGATCCTGCACGGCATCGACCTGACCGTCGACCACGGTGAACTGGTGGCCCTGGTCGGCCCGTCCGGCTCGGGCAAGAGCACGATGCTCTCGCTGATCGGCACCCTGGACCGCCCGACCGCCGGTTCGCTGCGCTTCGAGGGGCAGGACGTCGCCGCCCTCTCCGAGGCCCGGCTCTCCGCGCTGCGGGCCGAACGGATCGGCTTCGTCTTCCAGCAGTTCTTCCTGCTGGCGGGCATCAGCGCGGTGACCAACGTGGCCACCGGCCTGCTGTACAGCGGGGTGGGCCGCGCCGAGCGGCTGGAGCGCGCGGCGCAGGCGCTGCGGCTGGTCGGCCTCGGCCACCGCCTGGACCACAAGCCGCACCAGCTCTCCGGCGGCGAGCAGCAGCGTGTCGCGATCGCCCGCGCGGTGGTCGGCCGGCCCGCGCTGCTGCTCGCGGACGAGCCGACCGGCGCGCTCGACAGCGTCACAGGCAGCGAAGTCGTGGATTTGCTGAGGGAGTTGAACGCGAACGGGACGACGGTGGTGGTGATCACCCACGATCAGGAGCTGGCTCGTTCGCTGCCGCGCCAGGTGGGCATCCGGGACGGGCGGATCGCGTTCGACAGTGCCGCCCCCGAGGCCGGGGGGTGCCTGTGAGCACGCCCATGACCGAGGCCGGAACGAGGGGCGGAGCCGGAGCCGGGAGCGCCCCCGCCCCCGGGCCCGGGGGCGTCCCCACACCGCGTCGGCTGGCGCCCTCCGATCTCCTGGGCCTCGGCCTGCTCGGGCCGCGCACCCGCAAGCTGCGCTCCGCGCTCTGCGCACTCGGCATCGCGCTGGGCATCGCGGCGCTGATCGCCGTCACCGGTGTCTCCGCCTCCAGCCAGGCCCACCTGCTCTCCCGGCTCGACCAGCTGGGCAGCAACATGCTCACCGCCGCCCCGGGCAAGGACCTCACCGGGAACGTCGTCGCGCTCCCCAAGGAGGCGGCCGCGATGCTGGGCCGGATCGGCCCGGTCTCCCAGGTCACCGCCGTCACCGGGACCAAGGCGAACGTGTACCGCACCGACCTGGTACCGGCCGGCCAGAACGGCAGTCTGAAGGTCTTCGGCGCCCAGCCCAACCTGCTCGACACCCTGCACGGCGAGCTGGCTGCGGGACGCTGGTTCGACGCCGGCGCCGGCGAACTGCCGCTCACCGTACTCGGGCACGACGCGGCCCAGGTCCTCGGCATCGACCGCCCCGGCGGGCGGGTCTGGATCGGCGGCCACTGGTACGGCGTGATCGGCATCCTGCGGGCCGACGAGCTGGCACCCGAGATCGACAACTCGGCGCTGGTGAGCTGGGAGCAGGCCACCGGCCGACTCGGTTCGGACGGCACCGCCGCGAACGTCTACCTCCGCGCCGACCCGGACCAACTGGCCGCCGTCGAGCGCGTGATCGGCCCGACCGCGAACCCGGCCGCGCCCAGCCAGGTCACGGTCTCCCGCCCGGCCGACCTGGCCAAGGCCCGCAGCGCCGCCAAGAACGGGATGAACGGGCTGATCCTCGCCCTGGCGGGCGTCTCCCTGCTGGTCGGCGGGGTCGGGATCGCCAACACCATGGTGGTCGGGGTGATGGAACGCCGGGGCGAGGTCGGTCTGCGCCGTGCGCTCGGCGCGCGACGGGGACAGATCGCCGCCCAATTCCTCATCGAGGCGGTCCTGTTGGGCCTGCTCGGCGGCCTGGCGGGCGCGGCGTTCGGGGCGCTCGGCGCGCTCGGCTACGCGACGGCCCAGGGCTGGCCCGCCGTCATCCCCTGGACAATGGCCACCGCGGGACCGGCCCTCGCCGTGGTGATCGGCGCGGCCGCCGGGCTCTACCCCGCACTGCGGGCCGCGCGCCTGCCCCCGACCACCGCACTACGCGGCGAGTAGCCCGCACCGGGGTGCCGCCGCGGCCCCTGCCCGGGGCGGGTGGCCCGGGCCGGGGGCGCCCCAAGGACCGGTAGGCCCGTGGCCGGCCGGACACGGCCACGGGCCGCGCCGAACAGCACCGCGTGCACCGGCTGCGGCGGGCCCTCGTCCGGGCGTGGCTACGGGGTCTGCGCCGTCAGGGCCGCGAGGTCGACGACCTGGTCGGCGGGTGGGGCGGTCACGAGAACGGGCCGGTCGTAGCCGTCGAAGTCGACCTGGAAGTCGTAGGCCTGCGTCTCCACGCGAACGGGACGCGGCGGACCTTCCGCGGCGAGGTAGCCCAGGAACGGCGGGTTGTCCGGGTCCGCGACAAGGAAGCTCACGGCCCTCCTTCCGCCTACCGACATCCCCCCGGCGGACAGCGCCTGCTCGGCCTGGGCCGCGGCGCCGACCACGGGGACCGTCGCCAGGTCGCAGAACCCGCCGACATCCTCCAGTAGCTGCCCCGGGGGCAGCCGGACCCAGCGGCCGCCGAACCTGGACGCGGTCGCCGCGCCCCACTCGGCGGCGAACGCCTGCGGGTCCATCTTGACGAAGGTCTCGCCCCGGACGCGCAGGATCCGGCTGGGGCCCTGCCCCTCCTGGATCGTGATGGCCGTGCAGTGGCCCGCGCGATCGGCCGACACGGCGAAGGTGGCGCGGTGCCCGTCCTTCAGGGCGAAGCCCGTCATCGTGACCGACGCCACCTTGCGGAACTCGGCTCGCGCCGCCTCCAGGAGCAGCACCCCGGTCATGGATTCCAGTCGCTCGCCGGGGCTTGCCGTCACGGTGGGCAGCGTGTCGACGACTCCGTCCACCGACCTGCCGCCACCGACCCGCACAGCGGCGGCGAGGACCAGGGACAGCGATAGACCGGCTGCGACGACTGCGACCTTGGTACGCGGGATCGGGATCACTCCGTGACATCGAATTGCTGATCATGCGTTCGAACAGATCGGAACAATGCCGGTCCGAGCCCCCGGACGTCAATCAGGAGTCTCGTGACCGTGATTTCCCGTCGTCGGCGAGTGGTCGCGTCGAGCAGCGAGGCCGGCGGGATCGGGGCGGCGCGGCGGTGTCAGTCCAAGGGCGGGCCGGTTGGTTTCCGCCTCGGACGCCGGCCGCGCCGAGGCGTCCGACGACCCACCCCGCGGGGTGTTCACAAGGGCGCGAGCGTGCAACGCGTGCAACACCTCAGGGGGCCGCGCCTCCTTTCGGCTCGCACTTCCGGCTGCTGGACTGAGGGCGTCCATCCGTAGCCCGTCCTCGCTGTCGGTGGAATCTCGATGGGGAATCCCACGTTTCCGGATCAGTGACTCGCCGCCATTGATGCGACCTGCCCGCCGATCACCGGCGTCCACCCTGGGTCCCTTCGTGGGAATCCGCTGATCCGTGGAGACAACACCGACGAACGACGGGCAACCACAGCGCCTTTGCTCGATACCCGCTCAAGCGGCCGACGCGGCCGCGTGCCGCGCTCGTCACCGCCCTCTCCCCTGCGCCGCGATCACAGCCTTCGTCCTCTGGCGGGCCGCTGCGCGAAGAGAGAGCACCGGACTGCCGGTTCACCCTGAGGAAGGCAGAAAGCCATGCCCGTAAAGCATTTCCCCTACGCGTTGCCCACCTTCGGAGACACCTTGTTCCCGTCCTCGGTCAATCCGCACGCCGACGAGGTCGAGGACCATGCCCGCGCCTGGCTTGAGTCCCACCAGCTTCTGGCGGAGCCCCGTGTCCGTGAGCGCTTCCACAAGACCCGTCTCGGGGATTCCCTGGGGTTCTGCTACCCCGAGGCCAGTTTGGAGGTTCTCACCTGTGCTGGTGAACTCCTCAGCTGGATCACCGTCTTCGACGACACCTTCGCCTATGTCACCGCCTCCGCCGACGTGGCCCGTGCCATCCCCGAACTCATCGGCGCGATCGAAGGGGCACCCGCCAGGGAGGAGACCGGCTTCGCGGCAGCACTGGGCTCCTCGCTGGCGAGCATCCGGCGGACGGTCGACCCCGTCCACGCCGACCGCATCGTCCAGGCCCTCCGTACCGACCTCCTGGCGCAGTACTGGGAATTGGGTGCCAACCGGAATGCCGTGTCCCTGGACGAATACCTGGCCGTGCGGCCCCGTACCGTGTACGCCACCGTCCTGGAATCCTTCGCCGAACCGGCAGGGAACTGGCACCTCACGGACAGGGTGCGGCGCCTGCCGGACGTGCACCGGGTCATCACCGCCGCGCTCAACCTCCTGGGAATGTGCAACGACCTCGTCTCCTATCCGTGGGAGATCGCCATGGGGGAAACCGAGCTGTGCAGTCTCGTCCCCCTTCTCATGCACGACCGTGGATACGGTACGGCGGACGCGTTCATCGAAGCGTCGCGTCTGTGTGACCAGCAAGCCAGGGACGCTCACGACGCGCTCGCCCGTATCGAGAGCGGCGACAACCCCGAGCTTCACCGGTTCGCCCGCACCATGCGTCTGCTGATCGGCGGGATCAGCGCCTGCGAGAACGCGGCCACCGAACGCTTCGCGCTGTGACCACGCACCGCAAGTCGACGCAGAGCACTCAGATGCCCGCGCATAAGGCCGCGGATCGGCTTCCCACCCTCGGCCTTCTCGTGGACCGCGCGCTGAGCGACCCTCAAGGAGCCACCACCGGCCCGTCGTGCTACGAGACGTCCTTCGTCGCCCGGCTTCCCAGAACCCCCGACTACGTCGGCATCGCCGACGCGGCGATGAACCACCTCGTCGAGGACCAGCGGCCGGACGGCAGCTGGGGCCCCAGCCTGGCCCCGCCGCCGTACCGGCTCGTTCCGACCCTGGCCGCCACCGCCGCGACCGCCTTGAGGCAGGACCAGGACGCACGGCACGTCACCTCCGCGCGCGAGGGACTCGCGTGGCTCTCCGCCCACGCCGAGGAGTTCCCGCCCGAACGCCTCCCCGACACCGGCGGCCTGGAAATCATCGTGGCCGCGCTTCTCGAAGACCTGGACACCCTCACCGTGGGCCAGGACGCGGCCCTGCTCCACGGTGTCCACCGACTGGCCCAGGTGCACGCGCCCGCCCGCCACCGGCTGGAGCGCCTGCGCGGTGCCATGCGCTCCGGACATCCCCTTCCTCCCTACGCCGATCACTTTCTCGAAGTCCTGGTCTCCCCCGCCGACACCCCGCGCTCCGGGGCACGCTGGGGAGCACTGCTCGCACAGGGCGCGGTCGCCTGCTCCCCGGCCGCCACCGCGACCCTCCTACGTGCCCACGGAGGACCCGTCCCCGCAGCCACCGCGTACCTGGTAAGCAACGCGCGGGACATGGGCGGCGCCCAACCCGGATTCCGTCCCATTCCGGCCTTCGAACTGGCCTGGATCACGCGCGACGTGCTCAGGACGGGATCGGTGCTTCCCGGAACGGCGGCCGACCGCATGCGCCGCGCCCTGCGGAGGTCCGTGACACCCGACGGCGTCGCCGTCGGGCCGGGAGCACCAGCCGACGGCGACACCACCGCCACCACCCTGGCGGCCCTTCGGCTGCTCGGCGCGGACGTCGACACGACACCCCTCGACCGGTTCGAGGACGTCGACGCGTTCGCCACGTTCTACCTCGGCGAGAGCGGCCCGTCCGTCACCACCAACGCGCACGCCCTGGAGGCGCTGACCGGTCCCACCCCCAGCGCACAGACCCGACGCCAGCGTCACAAAGCCACCGAATACCTGCTGGACAGTCAGGAGAGCGGAGGGCTCTGGACGGACCGCTGGCACGCCTCGCCGTACTACGCGACCGCCTGCGCGATGACCGCGCTGTCCCTGTGCGCCCCCAAGAGACCCACACCCCGGATCAAGGCGTCCGTCGACGCCATGCTGCGCGAACAACGACCGGACGGCAGCTGGGGTATCTGGGGCCCCACCCTGGACGAGACCGCACACGCCGCCGGCGCCCTGATCGCCACCGCCGTCGATCACCGGCACCACGACCGACGCCAGGCCGTTTCACGAGCCGCCGCCTTCCTCACCGACGCCCTCCACGCCCACGCGGACGACGCGGTGAACACGCCGCTGTGGCACGGCAAAGAGCTGTACCAGCCGATACAGGTCGTACGGGCACTGTCGGTGGCCGTGACCGAGCGTGCCGCTCGTCCGGGCTGACGACGCCGGCGAGACCGCCCACGCCGTTACCGAGAACCGGGTCGTCGAGGGCCTCCTGACCGGAGGCCCTCGAAGCCGGCCCTCCCCTCACCTCCCCTCACCTCCGATCACCCTCCGATCACCCTCCGACAAGGACACCGCATCATGGCCCCGCTACCTCCCCGCCCCGCCCCGCCTCCCACACTGGAGCCGCACCGCCTGAAGGAAGCCGTCGAACGGACCCTGACCACGTTCCTGGCGACGAAGGCGGAGTCGACGACGGCGGGTGGCCGTCTGCCGAACCTGGCGTCGCCGCTGCAGGAGTTCCTGGCCGCCGGGGGCAAACGCGTCCGCCCCGTCTTCGCCATGATCGGCTGGCACGCGGCCGGCGGCGTCGGCTCCGTCGACACGGCCCATCATCTGGCGGCTTCGCTGGAACTGTTCCACGCGTTCGCCCTCATCCACGACGACCTGATGGACCGCTCCGACACCCGCCGCGGCCGGCCCACCGTCCACCGCGCCCTGGCCCGCACGTACGGCCGGCGCCCGCCCGCGTCCCCGGCCGAAGACCCGGGAGCGGCCGCCGACCGCTTCGGCGAGGCCGCCGCCATCCTGATCGGGGACCTGGCCTTCGTCTGGTCCGACGAACTCCTTCACGCGGGTCGGCCGACCCCCGGACAACTGGCACGGGTGCTGCCGCTGCTGGACGAGATGCGCACCGAGGTCACCCTGGGTCAGTACCTCGACCTCGCCCACACCGGCTGTGCCGGCCCGGATGTCGAAACCGCATTCACGGTACTCCGCTACAAGACGGCGAAGTACACCGTCGAGCGCCCCCTGCACCTGGGCGCCGCTCTCGCCGGCGCGGAACCGGCCCTGCTCGACGCCCTGTCCGCGTACGCGATTCCCTTGGGGGAGGCCTTCCAACTCCGTGACGACCTCCTGGGTGTCTTCGGCGACCCGGACCTGACCGGGAAGCCGACCCTGGACGACCTGCGCGAGGGCAAGGCCACCGTCCTGATCGCCCTCGCCCTCCAACGCGCCACCGACGCCCAGGCCGACCGGCTCCGCTCCTTCCTCGGGTGCCGCACTCTGACCGAGGACCAGGCCGACGCCTCCCGTCGGATCATCGAATCCACCGGCGCTCACCGCGCCGTCGACGGCATGATCACCCAGCGCTACAAGGAGGCCCTCGCCGCCCTGGAGAGCCCGCTCATCGACCCCGTCGTCACCGACACCCTGCGCCTGCTCGCCGACCAGTCGGCCCGGAGACACACCTGACCCGGCGACCGCCGTCTCGGCGTGGTTCGCGGGCGTGAGGTTGCGGGACAAGCCGTAGCGAAACGACCGCGGGTGCGCCGGGCAGAGTCTGCCCGCCGTCGCCGCGGGGCCGGCCCCGGCCCGGCGATCGTGGTGGCGTACTCGACCTGGTGGGCGAGCGCCTCGGCGCGGGTGCGGGCGTCGTCGGCACAGGTGTGCTCGCCCTGCTCGGAAAGGTCGTCGGAGACGGAGAGGTCGCCGATCAGCCGGTCGGGGTCGACCGCGGTGACCACTCCGGCGAGCTCGATCAGCTCGCCCATCGGACGGCCGTCCACCTCACCGCTGGCGATCACCTCGACTGCCGGGTGCGGGTCGCTGCCGCCCCAGAGCTCGACGATCGCCGGCCCGTGCCGTCCGGCCTCGGCGATGCCGGCCAGCCCGGACAGCAGGTGCTCGCGCAGAACGCGGCAGGAGCAGTCGACTCTACATGAAAATGGATGTCATTTCTCCAGCCCCACATCCGGGGGAAGGCTTATTTGCGTATCGACGCAAAAGGTAGGACACTTCCCGAGGCACCGCCGTGTGCCGTCCCGGCAGCGCGTGATCCTGCCCGGCATCGACGTACCCAGCCAGAACCGGAGGAGGCAGCCATGGGCGAAGACCCTCCCAGTACCCGGCGCCGCCCCGGCGGCCTCCCCTCCGCCGCCCGCGCCTGATCCCGCGCGCGGCGTGACACGGCGCGCGTCCCACCGCGGACGCGTCGCCGCCCTCCCCTGTTCTCCGGCTCCCGCCTGTTCACGTACGCGCACCACCCCCGCTCCCCCGCCCCCGGCTTGTGGCCGAGGCGGCCGGAGCCGGTGCCGCGCGCCCGGAGGTTACCGTCATGTCGTTCCTCAAGTCGGCCCCGCCCGCCGCCCCGACCGCGCCCGCCGCCCGGCCGGCCGGCCGCCTGTCCCGGATGACCTGGGTGGACGCGGTCGTCGCCGCGGCCGTCCTGGTCCTGCTCTACCTGGCCCTGCGGGTCGGACAGGGCACCACCGTCCGGTTCTCCACCGGCCAGGACGCCACCGTCGACACCGACCCCGCCCGACTGCCGTACGACGCGGCGAGCTCGCTGCTGCGGATGTTCGCCGCCCTCGTGCTCTCGGTCGTCTTCACCTTCGGCTACGCCTACGCCGCCGCGAAGAGCCGGCGACTGGAGCGCGTCCTGATCCCCGCGCTGGACATCCTCCAGTCCGTCCCGGTCCTGGCGTTCCTGACCGTCGCCGTGACCGGCTTCCTCGCCCTGTTCCCCGGTTCCATGCTCGGCCTGGAGTGCGCGGCGATCTTCGCGATCTTCACGTCCCAGGCGTGGAACATGACCTTCGGCTTCTACTCCTCCCTCACCTCGCTGCCGAGTGAACTCGACGAGCTGTCACGCTCGTTCCGCTTCACCCGGTGGACGCGGTTCTGGAAGGTCGAAGTGCCCTCCGGCATGATCGGCCTGGTCTGGAACGGCATGATGAGCTTCGGCGGCGGCTGGTTCTTCCTGGTCGCGTCCGAGGCGATCAGCGTCAACAACCAGAAGTACGCGCTGCCCGGCATCGGCTCCTACGCGGGCGCCGCCATCGCCGACGGCGACCTCGGCAAGGTCGGCTGGGCGATCGCCACCATGGCCGTGCTGGTGATCGCGGTGAACTTCCTGTTCTGGCGGCCCCTCACCGCGTGGGCGGAGAGGTTCAAGAACGAGCAGTCCGAGGCCACCGAGATCCAGCGCTCGGTCGTCCTGGACTTCCTGCGCCGCTCGCACTGGCCCGAGCTGCTCGGCCGCCTGCTGCGCCCGGTGGGCCTGGCGCTGTCCCGCGCCGGCCGGCTGCTGGGCACCGACGACCGGCCGCCGGCCGCCGGCTCCACCCGGCGGCGGGCCGGGGACGTCACCTTCGCCGTCGTCGCCGGCGGCCTGATCCTGTGGGGACTGTTCGACCTCGGCCGCTACCTGTACGACCGCACCGGCCTCGGCGTGTTCGGCGAGCCGCTGCTGCTGGGCCTGGCCACCCTCGCCCGCGTGATCGTCCTGGTGGCGGTGGCGACCGTGGTCTGGGTACCCATCGGCGTGAAGATCGGCTTCTCCCCGAAGCTGACCCGCATCGCCCAGCCCCTCGTCCAGGTACTGGCCAGCTTTCCCGCCAACTTCCTGTTCCCGCTGGTCGTCTGGCTGCTCCTGAGGACCGGGCTGTCGATCGACGTGGGCGGCATCCTGCTGATGGCCCTCGGCGCCCAGTGGTACATCCTGTTCAACACCATCGCCGGTGCCATGGCCATCCCGACCGACCTGCGCGAGGCGATGGACGACCTCGGCGTGCGCGGCCGGCAGCGCTGGCGGCGCCTGATCATCCCCGGCATCTTCCCCGCCTACGTCACCGGCGGCATCACCGCCTCAGGTGGCGCCTGGAACGCCTCCATCGTCGCCGAGGTCGTCACCTTCGGCACCACCACGCTGACCGCCACCGGCCTCGGCGCGTACATCGCCCGGGCCACCGAACGCGGCGACTACCCGCACCTGCTCGCCGGCGTCGCCGTGATGAGCCTGTACGTCGTCGCCCTCAACCGCCTGTTCTGGCGCCGCCTCTACCGCCTGGCCGAGACCCGCTACTCCCTCTGACCACTCAACGCGAGGCCCCGCCCACACCACTTCGCACTTCGCACGGAGAACCTCCATGAGCGTCAAGACCCTGCTCGGCCGACGCGCCGGCGCCACCCCCACCGACACCAGGACCGCCCCGGCCACCGCGCCCGGAGCCCGCCCCGCCGACGGCGAGGTGCTGCTGGAGACCGTCGGCCTCACCAAGACCTACGCCGGCGCCGACGGCGAACTGCCCGTCCTGTCCGGCATCGACCTCCAGGTGCGGGCCGGCGAGATCGTCGCCCTGCTCGGCAAGTCCGGCTCCGGCAAGTCCACCCTGCTGCGCTGCCTGGCCGGCCTGCTCCCGCCCAGCTCCGGCGCCGTCTCCTACCGCGGCACTCCGCTGGCCGGGGCCAACCCCGGTACGGCCATGGTGTTCCAGACCTTCGCCCTGCTGCCCTGGCTGACCGTCCAGCAGAACGTCGAACTCGGTCTGGAGGCACGCGGGGTGAGCCCCCGGGAGCGCGCGGAGGCCGCCGTCCGGGCGATCGACCTGATCGGCCTCGACGGCTTCGAGTCCGCCTACCCCAAGGAGCTCTCCGGCGGCATGCGCCAGCGCGTCGGCTTCGCCCGCGCCCTGGTCGTCGAGCCCGACGTGCTGATGATGGACGAGCCCTTCTCCGCCCTCGACGTCCTGACCGCCGAGAACCTGCGCGGCGAGCTGATGGAGTTGTGGGAGTCCGGCCAGTTCCCCACCCGCGCCGTCGTCCTGGTCACCCACAACATCGAGGAGGCGGTCTTGATGGCCGACCGCGTCGTCGTCCTCGGCTCCCGCCCCTACGGCACCATCCGCGAGACCGTCGAGATCACCCTCGACCGACCCCGCGACCGCGACTCGGCCGCCTTCGACGAACTCGTCGACCGCGTCTACCGGATCATGACCGGCCGTCCCAAGGAGACCCGCCTGCCCGGCCGCGGCGAGGCCGTCCAGCTCGACCGGCGCACCGTCGCGAATACCCCGCTGCCCACCGCCAGCGTCGACGGCCTCTCCGGCCTCGCCGAGATGATCGCCCACCGCGGCGGTCGCTGCGACCTCGCCGACCTCACCGACGAACTCGGCCTGGACATCGACGACATGCTCCCCCTCGTCGACGCCCTCGACCTGCTCGGCTTCGCCGAGATCAGCGGCGACGACCTGGTGCTCACCGACACCGGGGCGGCGTTCGCCGGCGCCGACGTCCAGCTGTCCAAGACCATCTTCGCCCCGGCCGCGCTGGAGCTGCCGCTGGTCAAGCTGATCGCCAACAGCCTGCGCGGCGGGCACGGCACCACCGTGCGCGCCGGCTTCTTCCGCGACCTGCTCGCCCACCACTACACCAGCGAACAGGTCGACCGCCAGCTGGAGACCGCCACCGACTGGGGCCGCTACGCCGAACTGTTCGGCTACGACGCGGCCCCGCAGGAGTACCGGCCGGACGAAGGGGCCGGCCTCCCCCGCTGACGCGCGACGGCGCGGGACACCCGTCCCGCGCCGTCGCGCACCGTACCGATCAGCCCGCCTGCCCCGTGGCCAGGCGCCGCCGCCCCACCCGGGCGCCCTGCGTCGCGGGCGCTTCGGCGGCCGCGACCGCCCCGCCGCCACCGTCGCCGCCACCGCCCCCGCGCTCCGGTGTCTTCTCGGCGACCAGCGCCGCCTCCGTCAGCAGCCCGCTCACATCGGCGGCCCGGTAGAAGATCCGCGTCCCCTCCCGCCGCGACACCACCAGTCCCGCCGACCGCAGCCTCGCCAGATGCTGCGAGGTGGCGGCCACGTGGGCGCCCAGGAGTTGCGCCAGCTCGCTCACCGGCAGCTCCCGCCGGCTCAGCGCCCACAGCAGGCGGTAGCGCGACGGGTCGGCGACCGCCTTCAGCACCGCCACCGCGCGCTCCGCCGCCTCCGCGTCCCACGCTTCTCCTTGCGTACTCATGCAAGGATCGTACCGGTGCACACCGCGTCCGCTCCGCCGACCGCGCGGCGGCCCGCCGCGCGCACCCGGGCTTACGGACCTGCGGGGCGGACACGGTCGGCGTGCGGAAGACCCGACTCAGCCCTGCGCCGCCGCGAACAGGTCGGGGAACTTCTCCTGCAGGCAAGCGAGCGGGTCGGCCGAGACGAGGCACAGACCCGGCCCCGTCACCGTGAGGCCTTCTCCCCGGAGCTGGAGGATCTCCTTGATGAGGTCCACGAGGTCCAGCGAAATGGTGTCGACGCCCTCCCCCGGGTAGATCCAGTGACCGTCGTCGCTCGAAGCCAGTCCGTGATCACGAGCGGCCTTCTCGATCGCCGGCCGGTTGGCGCCGTAGATCGCCCGCCACAGGTCGCCGATGCCGTAGTACTTCTCGGCGATGCCCCACAGCGTGTCACCACTCTTCACGGTGTAGGTCACGTGTCGCGCCAGAGCGGGCGCCGGCACGGGCGTCACGGGCGCCAAGGACGTCGAGGGGGCCAGGGACGTCGAGGGGGCCAGGGTTGCGGGCGCCGAGCTCGCATGCGTCGGTGCGGGGGTGTGCGTGGCGGGCGCCGGGGCCGAGTGCGCCGGGGCCGAGTGCGCCGGGTCAGGGTCCTGCGCAGCGGCCGAGTAGCCGGACGCCAGCACCATGGAGCAGGCGGCGAGGCCGCTGACAGCAGCCAGCGCTATTCGGGTCCGCGAGCCCGTCGGACGAGTCGTCGCGGGGCGGGATGGGTTCCGTCGCATGTTCTGCCTTCCCAGTCGGGCGAGTACGTGGAGTCACTTGCTGACGACGTTATGTGACAGTCCCGTTCCGGGCGCGCCCTCGGTAGGCCGAACGGCCCGGCCGCGCGAGGTCGCGGTTCCGGTCGGGCCTGTCCCCCGGCAGCGGGGGGGTGGGGTGGGAGGACGGGGAAGGCGCGGCCGAGGGTCGGTGGGCTCAGCCGGGCGGCTCGCCGGCCGGAACGGGCGCGGGTGAGGGCGCGGGTGAGGGCCGGGGGGAACTCAGACCGCGGCCGCCGCGGGGTCCTCGGCCGGGGAGCCGTGCGTCCGATCGATCCGGTTGTCGGCGGTCAGGACGTCGCCGGTCAGGGGTGATCCTGCCGCGCGTCGGAGCGCGCCGACCGCGGGGTCGGCGATGGAGACGGTGAGCCGGTAGGGCGGGTCACCGGTGATGGTGTTCGACGCGTCGATCGGTGCCGTGAGCACCGACTGGAGGGCGAAGCCGTCGTACCCCGGGCACAGCGCCCGCGCGGGGAGCGTGACCTCAGCCGAGCCGCCCTCGGCCGGCGTGACGCGGACCTTTCCCTCCGGGGACGGGGCAGCGTCGTCGTCAAGCGTCACCGGCAGGCCGTACGCGCCACCGACGATCCCCTCCGGTCCCTCGATCTCCACGGCCACCCCCTCCGGGCCGAGCGGGCCCGACAGTTCGAGCACGCGCCCCGCGCCGGGGCCAAGCAGCAGGAGGAGGGTGAACTCCCCCTGGTCGTCGGCCCCGTCCCGCCCGAAGCCGTAGGAACCGAGGGTCAGCTGCGGGCCCGGTGTGCCGCGGCCTCGCCCTTCGCCGCTCCGGCCGGTGGGGTCGGGGGCGAGTGTGGCCGGCGGCGTGAAGTGGTGGAAGCCCTTGGCACCGCACCGGCTTCCGATGAACGTACCGCCGCCCGGCAACGCCGCGTCGGCCGTCGGCCTCGGCGGCGTCGTGGGCAGGGCCGGCGTCGGAGGCCAGGCGAAGCGGGCGGGCCTGGACGCGGCGGCCGGCCCGGAGCGCTCGGACCCGCTCGGGTCCAGCCACGGATTCCGGTAGGTGGCCAGACCGCCGACCGCGGCCACCAGCACTACCCACGGGATGAGATTCCGCGTCCTGTCGTTCATGTGTGCGCCCTCCCAGACAGCGGGTCACCTTATCGGATTCACATGCCGTTCGATCAACTGATCGAACGGCATCGCCGCGGTCGACGGCGAATCCACCGCCAAGGTGGGGCTGCTTCGCACGCCGGTCCGGCGACCCGGGTGACCGCCTCGGGCGTATTCGGCCGTGCACCGCCACCTGACCGGTTCCGTGACGGCCTCCGGGCTCGCGGCGGCGGCTCGTTCCGGGGATCCATGACCTTCGCTCCCGAGGGCGAGCCGAGGAAGCCGACGAGTGATCCTCGTCCGGCGCGGTGACAGGCTCGGCCGCGGGCGCAGCTCCCCCACATCGGGACCGCCCGGCGGCGAGTGCGCCTTTGCGGGGTCCTGGATTCGACTCACAGACGGCCGACTTGAAGCGACGGCCGCGGTGGTGAGCTCGATGAGGACCGGGTGTGGGGTGCGAACAGCTCGCGGAGCCCCGACCGGTGAACGGCTGATGCGACGATCCGCCCCGCTGTTCAATGGCTCGGGCGAAGACACGTCACGCCCGGCCGGCGGGGACCGCGCCCCACCGCGTGCGCGGTGCGAGCGAAGGACCCCCTGGGGACCGAGACCCGCCCACCCACCGGTGGGAGCGGGCACCCGGTTTCCCAAGTGCCCGCTCCCACCGATGACTTCACGGACAAGGCGGCAGAAGGCGACCCTCCGGTCCCTTGCCCCGACCGGCCTGGTGCGCCACCGCGCCTTCACCGCGCGGCGGCGCTCCGGCGGGCCGCTCGCCCACCCGGGTCAGGCGGTCAGGAGGCCGTCCAACCGGACGTCGTGGAGCCTGAGCCAGGCGTCCAGCCGGACCGGGGGCTCGGTGTAGATCGAGCGCTGCATCATCGAGTAGGCGTTCTCCACCGGTGCGGCGAGGTGGTCCCGGACGGCGTCGAGGTTCAGCAGCGGCCGCGCCGGGGCGTCCCGGTCGGCGGCGATCCGGGCGAGCTCGCGGTTGATGGCCCGGTCGTAGCCGAGGTCCTGGGTCGAGGGGTAGGGGGCCTTTCGGCGCTGCACGATCGACTGCGGCAGCAGGTCCTTGGTGGCGTGGCGCAGCAGGCTCTTCTCCCGTCCGTCGAAGGTCTTGAACGCCCAGGGCGTGTTGTAGACGTACTCGACGAGTCGGTGGTCGCAGAACGGCACCCGGACCTCCAGGCCGGTCGCCATGCTCATCCGGTCCTTGCGGTCGAGCATCATCTGGAGGAACCGGGTGATGTTGAGGTGGCTGGCGAGGCGCATCCGCCGTTCGAGGTCGCTGTCCCCGGGCAGGTGGGTGACCTGGCCGACGGCCGTGCGGTACTCGTCGGCGACGTACTCGGCCAGGTTGAGCGACTTGACCAGGCCGGGGTCGAGGAAGCTGGTCGCCTGCTCGCTCACCGGGACCCGGTTGATGGCGTGCCAGGGGAAGGTGTCGGCCTGCGAGGCCACCGGGTCGTGGAACCAGAGGTATCCGCCGAAGACCTCGTCGGCCGACTCGCCGGAGAGGGCGACGGTCGAGCTCTCCCGGACCGCCTTGAACAGCAGGTAGAGGGAGGGGTCGTGGTCGCCGATGCCGTAGGGCAGGTCCCAGGCCCGCAGCACGGTGTCGCGGACGCCGGGGTCGACGAGCTGGGCGGTGTCGAGGAGGATCTCGCGGTGCTCGGTGCCGACGTGGCGGACGAGTTCGGCGGCGAACGGGGCGTCCGGCGCGTCGCGGAACTGCTCGGGCTTGAACTCCCCGGCCAGTCCGACGAAGTCGACGGAGAAGGTCCGGACCCGGCTGCCGTCCTTGGCGTCGAGCGAGCGCTGGGCCAGGGCGGTGAGGGCGCTGGAGTCGAGGCCGCCGGAGAGCAGCGCGCAGAGCGGCACGTCGGAGACCATCTGGCGGCTCACCGCGTCCTCGATGAGCTCGCGGACGGTGGCCACGGTGGTGTCGAGGTCGTCGGTGTGCGGGCGGGTCTCCAGCGACCAGTAGCGCTCCTCGCGCAGCCCGTCGCGGCCGACCCGCACGATGTGGCCCGGCCGCACCTCGTAGAGGTTCTTCAGCGGGGTGCGGCCGGGCACGCGGGCGAGGGCGAGGGCATCGCGCAGACCGTCCAGGTCGAGCGTCGCGGTGCTCCGCGGGTTGGCGAGGATGGCCTTGGGCTCGGAGCCGAAGAGCACGCCGCCGTCGACGGGGTAGTAGAAGAGCGGCTTGACGCCGAGGCGGTCGCGGACCAGGAGCAGCTCCTGCGTCCGGTTGTCCCAGAGCGCCAGGCCGAACATGCCGTTGAAACGGTGGACGAACTCGCTCCCCCACTGGAGGTACGAGCGCAGCACCACCTCGGTGTCGCTCCTGGTGAGGAAGCGGTGGCCGAGCAGGACCAGTTCCTCGCGGATCTCCTGGAAGTTGTAGACCTCGCCGCTGTAGCTCAGGACCACGAGCGGCCGGCCGTCCGGACCTGTCTCCGGAGTGATCATCGGCTGGGCGCCGCCCTCGATGTCGATCACCGCGAGCCTGCGGTGGCCGAGCATCGCGTGCGGGGCCGTCCAGACGCCTTCGGCGTCGGGCCCCCGGCAGGCCATGGTGTCCG
The DNA here is from genome assembly GCF_042752535.1 of Kitasatospora sp. NPDC059327. Taxonomy (NCBI): domain Bacteria; kingdom Bacillati; phylum Actinomycetota; class Actinomycetes; order Kitasatosporales; family Streptomycetaceae; genus Kitasatospora; species Kitasatospora sp. NPDC059327. The sequence continues at coordinate 27,642 of NZ_JBHYYB010000078.1, forward strand.
TCATGGCCTGCGCGGTCGCTCCCTCCCTGGTCAGGTCGCGACCGAAGTCCACCCAGCCGACTATTCCACACATCTTGGACATACCTTTCGTCGAGTGATCGAGCGCATGTCAGTGGTACGAATCGACCTCCGCCGGCTCCGCCGCCGGCGCCGGGGTACGCGAGGACAGCCGGTGCGCCAGCTCGGACAGGCCCAGGGCGACCACGGCCAGCCCCGCTCCGATGAAGCTGATCCGGTCCGCACCGATCGAGCTCATACCGACCGCCCCGATGACACCGGAGAAGGCGATGGCGAGGTAGAGGAAGGCCGCGTTGAGCGAGATCAGCAGGGGCGCCGACTCGGGTTCGAGGGTGATCAGACGGGTCTGCTGGGGGGCCGTGATGGCCCAGGCCGCGACACCGTAGGCCACGATGACGACCAGCGCGGCCGGATAGGCGCCGGTGGTCAGCGGGAGGACGAGGAGGCTGAGGGCCAGCAGCACGATGGCGCCGCCCACCACCGGCCGGGCACCGATCCGGTCGACCAGCGCGCCGGCGTAGAAGTTGCCGACCGTCCCGGTCAGCCCGAACGCGAACATCAGGATCGCCAGCTTGGTGCCGCTGCCGCCGGTCGCGGAGGAGAACACCTCGGCCATGTAGGTGTAGACGATGTACGCGGCGGTGAAGGCCACCAGCGTGGTCGCGAGCACGGTGACCACCCGGCGGTCGCCGAGCGGGGCGAGCCGTTGGCGCAGCCCTCCGGGGGCCGGCACGGACACCCGGGGCACCAGGGCCAGCACCCCGATCAGGCCCAGGGCCGTCAGCACCGTGATGAACCACATCGTCGCCCGCCAGCCGAGGACGCTGCCGACCACGGTGCCGATCGGCGCGCCCAGCGCCGTCGCCGCCGTCAGCCCGGTGGTCACCGCGGCGATGGCCCGGCCCCGGCGTTCGGGCTCGACCAGGCTGGCGGCCGTGACGCTGGCCGCGGGGATGTACAGGCCGGCGCCCGCCGCGGCGATCATCTGCGCGACCAGGACGATGGCGAAGGACGGGGCGAGCCCGGTCGCGATCACGCCCGCCATGTAGAGCAGGACGGCGAGCTTGAGCACCCGGTGGCGGGGCCAGCCGGCGGTCAGGGTGCCGAGGACCGGCGACATCACGGCGCAGGTCAGCGCGAACACCGTGACGGTCTGGCCGGCGGTGGCGATCGAGACGTCCAGGGACTTGCTGAACTCCGGCAGCACCCCGGCGAGCACGAACTCGTCCGTACCGAGCGCGAAGGTGCCGAAGCCGAGCATCAGGACGGCCCGCCAGGCGGTCCTCGCCGATGCCGCCTCGGGGTCGTCGTCTGCCATTAACGCTGTTCCCGTGCCGGGAGCGGTCAGCCGGGCCATGAGCCCTCCTCTATTCGGTACCGATCGGTTCCATTCAACAGGACGGTACCGCTCGGTGCCGTTTACGGTCAAGATCCGCTACCGTGGACCCATGGCCACCCACGCACGCGACCGCCTCCTCCAGACCGCGGAGGAGCTCTTCTACGCCGAGGGGATCCACGCCGTCGGCGTGGACAGGCTGCTGGCCGTCTCCGGGGTCGGGCGGGCCTCCTTCTACCGGCACTTCACCGGCAAGGACGCCTTGGTGGCGGCTGTGCTGACCCGTCGGGACGCGAGCTGGCGCGCCTGGCTGGAGGACGCCGTGGACGCCCACGGGGGCGGCCCCCTGGCGGTCTTCGACGCCCTCGCGCAGGGGGCGACGGACGTCAACTTCCACGGCTGCGCGTTCATCAACGCCATGGCGGAGATATCCGACCCCGCCAGCGAGGTGTACCGGCTCGCGGAGGCGCACAAGCGGGCGGTGACCGCCTTCCTCGACGGCCTGCTCGAAGCCGCCGGGCACAGTCGGCACGCCGAACTCGCTCCGCAGTTCGCGCTGCTGATGGACGGGGCGATCGTCACGGCGATGCGCGAGCGCGGCGCCGGGCCGGCCCTGCTGGCCCGGCGGATGGCGGAGCGGCTGCTCGACTGACCGCCGCCCCCGGCCCGGCAGGGCCGGCGCGGCCCCCGCGCCGGTCGGGCGGGCGGCGGGCCGGCCCGGGGCGGGCGGCGCCTCCGGCGGGCGTGGCGGTCCTGGCACGGGCTCTCCTCCTCTCGTGGTCCGTCTCGTCGGTCAGGGCCGTCGCCGAGCCCCGGCCATCGGCGGCGGGTCGGCCGCGGCCCCGCCCGGCGTCCCGATGGCGGCGGCGATGACCAGGCCCCGCTTGTGCGTGATCGAGACCCCGATGCCCGCGATGCCGCGCTCCCGGGCCCGCAGCGCGGCCAGGCCGCCGAGCCGGACCACCGGCGCCCCGCCGTCGGCGCGCAGGACGGCCACCTGCCGGGGGGTCACTCCCCCGCCGAAGCCTGTGCCGATCACCTTCAGCACGGCCTCCTTGGCGGCGAACCGGCCGGTGAGGAACTCCCGGGCCCGCTCGGCCCCGTAGGAGTCCGCGAGCCCCAGCTCCGCCGGCGCGTAGGCGTACGCCCGGAACCAGGGCCGGCCGAGCAGCGCCGCCAGCTCGTCCTCCTGGAGGACGTCGACTCCGATCCACACGGTCAGCGCACCCCCGACCGAGGCGGCCGGACGGACCGGGCCCGAACTGGCCCGGCCCGGACGGCGTGCGGGGCCGGTGCGACGCTCGCGCGGACCGGACTCACCGGAGGAACGTGCCCTTGAGCACGCCCTGGAAGACGGCCAGCCGCTGGATGTGCCCGGTGCCCTCCATGAACTCGAAGGCCCGCGCGTCCCGGTACAGCTTGTCGAGCAGCGGATCCGCCAGCAGGGCGCCCGGGCCCAAGAGTTCGGCGGCCACCAGGGTGCTGCGCTCGGCGAGTTCGGCGGCGCGTGTCTTGACCCCGGCGATCCGGTCCGCACGCGCCCGGCCCGCGTCGATCGCGGCGGCGACCTCGTAGTTCCGGTGCCGCAGCGCGGCCAGGGCGTCCACCAGCTCGTCCAGCCGCAGCCGGGCCGTACCGGTGAGCCCCGGGCGTTCCTCCCGCACGTGGTCCAGCACCGCGCGGACCAGGCCCAGCGCCGTCCCGGCGAGCACCGGACGGAACCGCTGCAAGGTCCGGATGGCGCCGACCAGCCCGCGCCGGCTGGGCTTGAGCGTCTCGTAGCCGAGGATCTGCTCGCGCTCGACCCGCACGTCCTCGAAGTGGATCGCGGAGATCCGCGCGCCGCGCAGGCCGACGGTCGGGATCAGCTCGGCCCGCAGGCCCGGCGCCGTGGTGTCCAGCAGCACCGCCTCGATGCCGAGCGGTCCCGGTGCCCGGCGGCAGAACACCACGCCCAGCTGGGCGAAGGCGGCGTTGCCCACGTAGCGTTTGGCGCCGTTCAGCCGGAAGCCGTCCCCGTCCGGGGTGAGCGCCGTCCGCAGTTCGGCGGCGGCGGACCCCTTCTCGGGCTCGGTCAGTCCGAAGAAGGTCCAGGTCGACCCGGGGGCCGCCACGCGTTCGTAGTAGGCCTGCCGCTGCTTGTCGTCACCCAGCGCGCCGACCGCCACGCCGGACATCAGCGGGCCGGGGCAGGAGAGCATGAAGCCCGCGTCTCCGTAGCTCAACTCCTCGATGGCGATGGAGTGTTCCAGACACGAGCTCATGTCGAAGGTGTGTCCGTCGATGCGCAGCGGCCGCTCCAGGTACTCCACCGGGACGGTGGCCTTGCGCATGATGTCCACCACGGGGAGGTGCAGCCAGCGGTCGATCGCCTCCGGGTCGCGGTCGATCTCCAGACCGATCCCGCGCAGCTCCCCCGCGGACTCCCGGATGTGGGACCTCAGCGCGGCTGTCCGGTGCTGCTCCGGCTCACTCATCGCCGTCCTCGTCGCGTTCTCGGCCGTCCGGCAGGAGGTAGGTGTTGCCCAGCAGTTCGGCGAGGTACAGCAGCCGGCCGGGGCCGTCGGCCACGAAGCCGCTCGCGCCGTACAGCTTGATCGCCACGCGGCCCGCGTCCACCAGCCCGCGGTGGATCCGGTGGCGGCGCGCGGCGGTGCGGTCGGGGATCGCCAGCAGGTCGGCCGCCTCGGTGAGGGCCAGCGCGACATCGGCCACCGCGCTCTGCACCAGCTGACGGTTGAGCAGGTTGGCGCCCTCCGAGGTGCGGTCGCCGAGCCGGACCACGACGGCGTCGAGCAGCCCGCGGAGCAGCTCCCGGTGGAGCCGGAGCAGCCCGTCGGCGAACAGCTCCCGGGCCCGCTCCGGCGACGGCACTCCGGAGCCGGTCACGGCGAGCACGGCGGAGCCGCCCGGCACGGGGACGCCCTCGGGCAGGCGCGCGGCCGAGGCGACGGCCCAGCCGCCGGGCGAGGTGACCAGCGCGCCCGGGCCCGCCAGCTCGTGGCAGGCGTCGAGCGCGGCGGCGAAGTCCCGCGGGGCCGTCGCGGCATCGGTGCCGGCGGTGCCGTCAGTACCGGCAGGCGGCGTCCCGGGCAGGGTGTCCACCGGCGGCATCAGAGCGCTCCTCCGCCGGCGGCCCCGGTCTGGGCGGAGTCCGAGGACAGCACGGCCAGGTGGCTGTCGCCGGAGCGCGGGTCGGTGTCGCAGAGCAGCACCGTGGTGTACCGGTGCTGCCAGGCGCGCCAGTTCCGGGCCAGCGCCAGCCAGACGCTGGTGCAGTAGCTGCCGGGCTCCACCCGGTGCCGGGGACTGTCCTCGTCCAGCCCGTGCTGGTCGAACCAGGGCCCGGTGACCACCAGTGTGCCCGCCGGGTCCTTGGCGGCGAGCTCCCCGACGCGGCCGAGGGGCGACTCGTCGGCGGGGATGGTCTCGACCCCCGTCACGCGGGGCCCGCCGGTGGTGCCGAGGACCAGCGCCACCCCCGAGTCGACCAGGCCGTTGTCGTGGACCAGCGGGAACCTGGTCGGCAGGGTGGTCTGTTCGAGGACGGCGAGCACCGCCGTCCGGCTGCGGCCGGCCCGCTGGAAGGCGGAGACGACCCGCAGCGCGGTGAACGGCGCGGCCAGGCCCTGCTGCCCGATGCCGAGGTTGTTGGCGGAGCGGCCGCCGAGCAGCCGGTCGAGGTAGGGCGCGATGGCGACGAACGGCGTGACGTCGGGCAGCGCCTGCGCCACGATCACCAGGTCCGGCGCGCTGTCCCGGATACCCTCGATCGCCGCGAGCCGGTCGACCAGGTCGCGGTGGGTGACGTTCGGCGCGGAGCGCAGCAGGTCCGGCGCCACCTCGACACCGAAGGGCTCGACCAGGTCGCGGTAGTAGGAGAGTGTCGTCGGGTCCTCGTCGTACGGCCGGCTCGGCGGGGAGAGCACTGCGCCGGCGGCCCGGAGGGTCGTGGACATCGTGGTCTCCCTCATGCCCCGTCGGCCTGGGCCAGGACGTAGTCGGTGAGGGTGCCCACCGACTTGAAGTCGTCCATGTCCAGGGCCTCCGGGTCCACCGAGATCTCGACCGTGTCCTCCAGGACCATCAGCAGTTCCAGGACGGAGGTGGAGTCCAGGTGCAGGTCCTCGAAGAGGCGGGCGTCCTCGGTGAGGCCGGTGACGGCGCGCTCCAGGACCTCGCTGAGAGCGGACTCCACCGCGGACACCACGTTCTGACGTTCCATGTGCCGGTTCACTCCTCTGGGGCGGGGCTGTCGGGGCTGTCGGGGATATGGGGGGGATGTCGGGGGCGCTGCCACCCGGTCGGGGCCCGGCGCGCCGTCGGGGACGTCGCGCCCGCGGGGGCGGACCTCCGGGTGGGCCGGCAGGGACGGGCCGCCGGGCGCGGCCGCGGACCGGTCAGTCGAAGTCGACGAGGTGCTGCTTGGCGAGGATCTCCTCGTGGCGGTCCCGCTCCCGGACCAGGTGCGCGGCACCGTGGTGGACCAGGACCTCGGCCGGGAATCCGTGGCTGAGGAAGAGCCCGGGCGAGGCGGTCGGCCCGTAGGCGCCGGAGCGCTCGACGCCCAGCAGGTCCCCGGCCTCGACCGGCGGCAGGGCGACCTTCTTGCCGATGACGTCGTTGGGCGTGCAGAGCGGCCCGGTGACGGTGTAGGTGTCGCTCGGCTCGTCCCGGTACCTGGTCAGCGAGCGGATCGGGAAGTTGCGCTTGACGAAGCTGCCGACGCCGACCGCCGCCATGTGGTGATTGGTGCCGCCGTCGGCGACCACGAAGCGTTCGCCGAGGGACTCCTTCACGTACAGCGCGCGCACCACGTACGTTCCGGCCTGCGCGGTCAGGTAGCGGCCGAGCTCGTTGATCAGCCGGCAGCCGGGGTGCGCCTTGACGAAGGGCTCGACGACCTCGTTGATGCCGGCGACGACGGCCCCCAGGTCGAGGTCCTTCTCGTTGTCGAAGTAGGCGACGCCGAAGCCGCCGCCGAAGTCGACGGTCTCCAGCGGGATGCCGAGCGTCCGCGACAGCTCCTCGGCGGTCGCCAGGATCTGCCGGGTGTTGTGCACCAGGTCGTCGGCGTTCAGGAAGCGGGTGCCCATGTAGGCGTGGAAGCCGCGGACCCGGACCCGGCGCAGCGCGTCGATCACCGGGCGGGAGCGGCGCAGCAGTTCCGCGTCGATGCCGAACTGGCGCGGTTTGCCGCTCATGGCCAGGCCCGAGCCCTTGGTGTGGAAGTCGGGGTTGACCCGGAGCAGGACCGGCACCTCCTCCCGCCCGGCCTGTTCGGCGATCTCCTCCAGGAGGCGCAGCTCGTCCAGCGACTCGCAGACGATGGCGTGCAGGTTCGCCGCGACGCACGCCTCCAGCTCGGCGCGGGTCTTGCCCGGCCCCAGGAAGATCACGTTCTCCGGCGCGATGCCGGCCCGCTGAACGGTCATCAGCTCGACCAGGGAGGAGATCTCGGCGCCGGCGCCGAGCGAGCCGAGGTAGCCGCAGACGGCGACGTTGGGGTTGGCCTTCAGCGAGAGGAAGACGTCCACCGCCGGGTGGAGCCCCTCGCGCAGCGACTGGTAGACGGTGCGCAGCACCTCGGCGTCGTAGACGAACAGCGGGGTGCCGAACTGCTCGGCGATCTGCGAGACCGGTACCCCCTGCACGCTCAGTTCGCTGGTGTTCATGGCGTCCTTTCGGTGGTGCCGAGACGGTGGAGCGCCGCGGTGGTCCGGCGGTCGAGGTCGCCGAGGCCGTCCCGGTCGGCGGCGAAGAGCAGGGTGTAGAGCCGGCCGTCGAACGGGAGCGAGGTGCCGGCCTGCGCGTTGACCGTGCCGAAGCAGGTGACGACCAGCCCGGTGCCGTCGACGGGCGGCCGGGCGAGGTCCCCGAGGGCGTGGGCCACCTCGTCGAAGGAGAGCGGGGCGTCGATCCGCAGCGGGTAGTGCTTCGCCAGTGCGGCCCCGCCCGGGGCGAGGAAGCGCTCGGTCACCTGCCCCTGGTAACTGGACATGTTCAGGCGGGCGTTGATCTCCAGGACGGGGTACACCAGGTCGTCCTGCCCGAGCAGCGCGTCCACGCCGACCACGCCGTAGAAGCCGTCCTCGTACAGCCGGGCGCCCAACCACTCGGCGGCGGCGACGAGGCTCTCGTGCTGGACGGGCGAGAGCGCGGCGGGCATGACGTGCCCGAGGTGGACGCCACCGGAGGTCAGGGCCTCCTTGGCGAAGTCGAACCTCACCCGCCCCTCCCGCGCGATGGTGAACTGGTAGTTGAGGTCGAACCGCTTGGGCAGGAACCGTTCGACGACGACGTGGATCGCGTCGTCGCCGGTCTTCTCCGCGCGGCGGTCGACCATGCGCAGCAGCCGGTCGGCCTTCTTGCGGCTGTCGAGCACGATCAGGCCCTTGCCGGAGACGCCGTAGGCGTCCTTGACGATCACCGGCGCGCCGTCGTTCAGCGACGCGGCGAGCGCCCGGTGGAGCTGGCCCACCGTCTCGCAGGTGAAGCCGGGAATGGCGCGCAGGCCCAGCTCCTCGGTCAGCCGGCGGCTGTAGATCTTGCTGTTGACCCGCGCCGAGGTCTCCGGGTCGGGCAGCGCGGGGCGCAGTCCGGTCCGCCGGCAGATCTCCTGCTCCAGCGGGGAGTTGCCCATCGGCATCAGGTAGGCGCCGCCGCCCGCGAGCACCCGCAGCCGGTCCAGCAGCTCCGGGGAGTCGAGGACGGCCCGGCTGGTGCCGCCCTCGCCGGCCGGTGCCCGGGTGATCAGTTCGGTGGGCGCGCCGAGCCCGGTCTTCTCCGCGTAGGCGCGGTAGCCGGGGTCCAGCGGGCGGTCGAGCAGCAGGTGGTCGGTCGGCTCGGCGAGCAGGGCGCCGAGCTCCTCCATCCGCTGCACGGTCGCGGCGGTGGTGGTGATCCGCGCCGCCGGGAGCCCGGTGTGGCCGTGCGCCCACTGGTTCTCCACCTCGAAGTTGCAGAGCCAGACGAACCGCGCCTCGCGGTCGCCGGTGAGTGCCTCCTTGAGGTCCGCCGTGTAGGCGGTGCCGTTCATCGGGGGCCTCCCTCGCGGTGGGTGATGACCATGGCGCCGAAGGTGGCGCCCAGACCGACCGAGACCAGGACGTAGTGGCCGCCGTCGACCAGCCGGCCCCGCTCGCGCAGGGTGGTGTAGTTGAGGAACACGTCCGAGGCGTAGCAGTGGCTGTAGAGCGGGATGTTGTCCAGGAAGAAGCGGTCCGGGTCGGCGCCCATCCGCTTGATCGTGTGGCGCCAGGAGACGGCGTTGACGTTGTGCGGGATGACCATGTCGATCTCGTCGAAGGTCAGGCCGGCCCGCCGGACGGACTCCTCGATGACCTCGCCGAGCACGGTGGCGTAATCCTGGCCGAAGCCGCTGATCTCCTCCGGGGTCATCTCCAGGCCCGCCGCGTACGCGCCCAGCGTGCGGGTCAGGTACGAGCGCACCTCGTCGCCGGGGCCGCCGACGGTCAGCAGGCAGGCGGAGGCCGCGTCCGCCATGACCGCGCTGTTCGGGATCAGCTGGACCTTCGGGGAGTACGCCCGCTCCCCGGTCACCATCAGCGCGTACGCGCCCTCGGGCGCCTCGGCCCGCAGCAGCTCGCCGGCCAGGTCGATGGCGCCGAGGCTGCTGACGCACGCCTGCTGGGTGAGGGCGAACGCCTCGGCGTCGTGCAGCCCCAGCTTCGCCCGGATGACCCGGGCGGCGTCGATGTGCGGCGGGGCGAGCGTCTGCATGGTGTGGGCGTAGATGACGTAGTCGACCCGCCGTCCCTCGGGGAGTGCCGCCAGGGCCCGGCGGGCCGCGGGCAGCACCAGGTCGAAGAGGCCGGTGCCGGGGTCGAACCGCAGCCGGTCGAGGCCGTAGATCTTCCGGAACACGCCCACCTCGGCGCGGCGCAGCCCCAGGCTCTCGGCGAGGTCGTCGATCCGCACGCTCCGTTCGGGGAGGAACGACTCGATCCGCTCCAGTGTGGTCACGCCACTCATCCGGGTACTCCTCTCATCCGCCCCCTCCTCACCGGCTCACCGGCCGGCGAACTCGGCGCGGACCAGCCAACTGCGCGCCACGCCCCGGCGGTCGCGGGGCTGCACCTCGTACGGCCAGCGCCCCTGGCCCGCGCCGGGCTCGCCGGGCTCGCGCAGCTCGCGGACCTTCCAGCCGGTGCCGGCCAGGAACTCCTCCGGCTCGTCGGTGCCGAAGAGCCAGGGCGTGCCGTCCTCGCGCAGGCCGGCCAGGAAGGCCCTGGAGAAGGGACTGCGCAGCAGCGCCCGGCTGGCGAAGTCGACGGCCAGCCGGCTGCCGGGGGCCGAGACCGAGCCGAGCACCCCGAGCAGGTGGGAGGCCTGCTCCTCGGTGAGGAAGAACATCAGCCCTTCCGCCACCCAGAGCGTGGGCAGGTCCGGGTCGAAGCCGGCGCCGTGCAGCGCGGGCAGCCACTCCGCGGCGAGGTCGGCCGACACCTCGCGGCGCTCCACCGTGGGCTCGGCGCCGAGCGCGGCCAGCCGGGCGCGCTTCTCCTCGATGAGGCCGCCGTGGTCGACCTCGTACACCGTGGTGCCGAGGGGCCAGGCCAGCCGGAACGCCCGGGTGTCCATCCCGGCGGCGACCAGGACGACCTGCCGGATGCCGCTGTCCTCCAGCAGCGCCTCGATGCTGTCGTCCAGGTACTTGGTACGGATGGCGATGAACGGGACCAGGCCGCCGCCGCCGTACTTGTCGAGGAGTTCGAAGCCGCGCGGGGCCGCGAGGTCGCGCGCGAACCTGTCCTGGAACATGGCGTCGCCGGGGCGTTCGGACTCGACGGCGCGGGCCGCGGCCGTCCACTGGGCCGTGTACGAGACAGCTTCCATGGGGACGGCCTCCTACGGGAGTCGGGCGGGGGCGAAGAAGGCCTTCTCGATCGACGAGAGGGTCTGGAGGTCCTGCATGTCGATGCTGTCGAAGTCGATCTCGACGCCGCTGACGCTCTCGATCGTGTAGACCAGCTCCACGAAGGAGAGCGAGTCGACGAGGCGGCTCTCGATGAGGTTCTCGTCGGGCTCGATGGACTCCCGTCCCGGGTTCCTGGCCAGGATCCACTCGCGGACCTGGTCGATTCCTGCCGAAGCCATTGCCACTCCTCGGGTGTTGGGGCGATACGGGCATGCTCGGGCCGTGCCGGATGTGCTCGGGTCGTACGGCGTCTGCTCGGGCCTCACGGGATCTGGACGGGCCCTACGGGATCTGGATGGGGGCTACGGGATCTGGACGGGGGCTCCGCGCCTCAGGAGAGCTGCCGGGCCGCGGTCCGCACCGCGTCCAGGGCCCGGCCCGCGTCGCCGTGGTGCAGGTCCACCAGGACGGAGAGCCAGCGCTCCAGGCCGAACGCCACGCAGCTGGTGAAGGCGAACTCGTTCTCCGGCCCTCGGATGGCGCAGCGCTCGCCGAAGAAGTTGCGGTGGGTGTTGACGGAGGAGATGGCCAGATCGCCGACCTGGAACTCGTACTTGACCGGGCTGAGCTTCTGGAGCAGGGCGCGGGCGCCGTCGGCCTGGAAGAACGGGTCGAAGGCGGGCACCTTCTCCAGCCGCAGGGACAGGGCGTCGGCGAACGCGGCGATCCGCTCGGCGAAGGACCGGAGGACCTGCTGGGTGTGCTCGTACGAGCCGAGTGCGACCACCTCGCGCATCTGGAAGCTGAGCAGCCGGCGCAGCCCCTCGTACCGCTCCTCGTTGCGGAAGCAGCGGTTCACCAGGGTGATCAGCTCGTCCGCGGCCACGACGGAGTTCTCGTAGTAGAGGAAGGCGCTGTAGCAGGTCGCGTGGGGCAGGCCGACCTGCGCGCCGAGCAGGGCGGCGGGCGCGAACCGGCCGTCGACCGGCTTGTTCTCGCCGCTCTCCAGGTCCAGCCCGGCGGCGACGAAGGCCAGGTGCGGGAAGTTGGTGTAGACGTCGAACTTCTCCAGGTCCGACACCGGGTACAGCGGCGGCGCGAGGATCTCGCGGGCCCCGGCGGCGCGGCCCCAGCCGGCGAACGTCCGGTCGAGTTCGAGGAGCAGGTCGGTCTGGTCCGGGTCGAGGATGACCAGTCCGCCGAAGGGCTCGGCGGGTCCCGGGGCGGTGTCGGCCATCAGATGAGCCCCGTCTTCTCAAGGAACTTGGCGGTCTTGCGGTAGACGCTCTTCTCGAACTCGGCGCGCTGCGGGGATTCGAGGAGCTGCCGGCGCAGGTCGTGCGGGTTCGTGATGCCCGCGTCCCGGTACACCTGCGGGCTGTACAGCGTCTCGAAGCTGTAGGTCATGTAGCGCCGGATGTAGGCGGCGATGTCCCGCATCTCCTCCGCCGTGGAGGTCTGCCTGACGTCGGTGGCCAGCGCGGTGACCAGTTCACGGCCGAAGGCGATGTGCCTTGACTCGTCCTGGTGGTGGATCCGGTTGATGCCGCGGATCGTCTCGTGCAGGCGGTCGTCCAGCGCCATCCGGGAGTTGAAGTGGTCCACCAGCTCCTCGAAGATCAGGATCCGGGCGAAGACCAGCAGGCTCTCCACGTTCGAGCGGGGGATCTCGACGTTCGCACCGGCCGGCTGCCGGTAGATCTTCTTGCCGTAGCGCAGGCAGAACTCGGCGAAGAACCACATGTGCTCGTTCTCCTCACCGATGAAGTGGTGGAAGAAGTCCGAGGGCGTCTCGAAGCCGGTGGTGTGAATCCGCTTGGTGACCTCGATGAGGAGTTCCCGGATACCGTGCACATTCAGGCTGTAGAAGTTGATGCTCTCGTACCGCGACAGTGCGTGGAGCTCCTTTTCGGTGAGACCCCGGGCGGCCTCCGTCCCGTGCGTGGTGGTGAGTTCGGGGCTCATCCACCACATCTCCTCGGGCAGGCTGTCCGGCCATTCGAAGAGTTTGTAGGGGTTGTAGTAGTCGTCGATCGACTTCGTGGTCAGACGGTCGAGGATATCCAGGAACCGGCCGTCCTGGTCGATCAGTTTGCTGACCATGCTGGCGTTGACCTCCGAGTCTCCCCGGCCACCTCGCGGTGGTCGGTGGATCCGAATTCCGTGCCGTTTTCCGGCACTCTTCGAAGGTAAGGAAGCCCCGGCGGGCGCCGCAATGACCTGAAGTGGTGTGGCCACATACGGCCATATCGCGGCGGCGACGCCCGTCGGGACCGACGGCACCGGGCCGGTCAGCCGGCGGCGGCCCGGACCGGCAGGAGACCGGCCTGGACGGCGGCCGCGCCCGCCTGGAACCGGCTCTCGGCGTTCAACTCGTCCATGATGGTGGCGAGGTGACGGCGGAACGTCCGTGAGGACATGCCGATGCGCCGGGCCACCACTTCGTCCTTGAGCCCGGAGGCGAGCAGCTCCAGGATGGCGCAGCGGACCTCGTCCAGGGTCTCGCCGTACCGGACCACGTTCGAGTCGATGTCCGTGCCGGACGCCCAGGCGTGCTCGTAGGAGCGCACCAACCGGGCGACGATGGCCGGCTCGTAGACGACGGTGACGCCCGCGTCGTCGCCCCCGGGGTCGGCCAGGAAGGCCACCTCACCGCCCACGATGACCAGGCGCTCGAAGGCCTGGGTCGAGGTGCGGACCCGCGCGCTCGCCTCGGCCAGCGTCCGCAGGCTGCCGCGCGAGGCCAGGCTGCTGCGGGCGGTGTGCGGGTACAGGACCTGGATCGGGACCCCGGACGGCAGCGACGACAGGCCCAGCGCGTGGGAGTCCTGCCCCGGGACCGGGGCGAACGGCTCCATGACGAGGATCTCGGACGGGCGGTCGCGCAGGGCGTCCGCCATCCGCAACCCGGTCTGTTCCCGGTCCAGCCCGCTGAGCACCGGATCCCTGCGCAGCCGGGTGCGCTGGAGGTTGCTGTAGGTGTCGGCGAACGAGCTCAGCACGTCCTGGACGTCCGTCAGTTCACGGCGCTTCTCGCGGATCGACTGCTCCAGCGGCATGAGCAGTTCCAGTTGGGCGATCTCGGGGCTGCGCGCCGCGTAGCGCCCCTGCTCCGGGCAGTACCTGACGAGCTTCAGGCAGCGCAGGGCGGAGAGCGCCTGTTCCGCCCGCTCGGCGGTGATGCCCAGATCGGCGGCGAGCTCCGCGGGGGTCACCACCTTGGTCACCAGGAGCCGTTCGTAGGCCCGGAGCGCCAGATCCTCGTCGATCGAGCACAGTCCCCGCTTCACGATCTGTCTCCGTCCTCTCGTCCGGTGGATTCGATTCCCAGGTCCGCGGTGATCGTGCCGACCACCGCGGCCAACTGCTGATCGAGGAAGAAGTGGCCACCGGGGAAGGAGGTGAGCCGGAACTCCCCCGTGGTGTGGCCCTTCCAGCCGAGCGCCGCCGCCGGGTCGAGGTACGGGTCGGCGTCCGCGAACAGGAAGGTGACCGGACAGGACACGGTGGTGTCGGGCGGGACGGTGTAGCGGGAGTTGGCACGGTAGTCGTTGCGGATCACGGTCAGGATCGACTCCCGGTACTTCGGGCGGTCCAGCAGCCGCGCCGGGATCCCGCCCAGCTCGCGGAGCTCCGCCAGGACGTCGTCGTCGTCCCGGGGGATGTTCAGGCCGAGCCCGGCCGACGGCGAGCGGCGGCCGGAGACGAACAGCCGCGCCGGCGCCCGCCCGGCCTCCTCCAGCCGACGGGTCACCTCGAAGGCGACGACCGAGCCCATGCTGTGGCCCAGCACCGCCAACGGCAGGTCGTCGAAGCCGAGCAGTTCGGCGCCGATCCGGTCGGCCAGGGCGCCGATGTCGTCGATCGCGCGCTCCCCGGACCCGCCCTGGCGCCCGGGGTACTGGACGGACAGCGCCTCGACTCCGCCGGGCAGGGCGGCGGAGAGTCTGCGGTAGGTGCCCGCGGAGGCGCCGGCGTGCGGGCAACAGACCAGGCGCAGCCCGGCCTCCGGTGCGGGGTCGAATTTGTGGATCCATCCCGTGCTATTGGTCGAGCCTTGTTCATCCATCCCAGTTGTCCCGTCCTATCCGATCACTGGGCAGCGGAGACGCAAATAATCCACACCGGTATGAAAACCCTTCGGTGGAGAGAGTCGGCAGAAGGCAGCTGCGGTACTTTCTTCATGCCGTGATCGCCGTCGGGGCGGAGTCGACGGCGGTAACTGGTGCTCTGTATCGTCACGGCCGCAACAAGGCTCGCGGCCAGGCCAGTTGCCAGGACGTCAGCTTACCTTGCGCCACTTTCATGTCAACCAATCAGAATCCGTGTGCGACGTGTTCCCTGTGGGACTGTTGGTGAGGAGTGGAACGCGACGAAAGAACGCGCACCATCCGACTCGGGAAAGGCGGAACACGCCCCGGCCGCCGCATCGTGACCACCCCTCCCCGAGGTCGCGGTCCGTACCGCATTGAAGAGGCGGCGAAGGCCATTCACCTCTATGGCAGAGATATCCCGAAGTCGTCCGTCGCCTATCCGCGCAACGGCACCCACGACAATCCGACCCTGTATCATCCGGAAGCCCTCGCGACCTTCGTCGGCGTCAAGCCCCCGTACTTCTCCGAGGGCGAGGTCGCGCGGGAGACCCGCGCGGCACCGTCGGCACCGGTCGCGCCGCGCGAGGCGGGCGAGGCGGGCGAGGCGGGCGTCGGCCACGGCGAAGGGCACCGACCACGGTGGTCGGTGC
>NZ_JBHYYB010000079.1:0-1173 GCF_042752535.1 Kitasatospora sp. NPDC059327
ACATTCCGAACCCGGAAGCTAAGCCTCACAGCGCCGATGGTACTGCAGGGGGGACCCTGTGGGAGAGTAGGACGCCGCCGAACAATCATTCCAAAAAGACCCCCTCCCGTTCGGGAGGGGGTCTTTTTGCGTTAACGTCTCTGCCAGCACAACCCGCTCGGTGGAGAGGCGCGAACCGTTGCAGAATCTGACCCTTACCTGGCAGTCCGCCGGGGGCGCCGCGGTCGCTCTCTACGGGGGGGCGTACGCGGCTTCCCGGGTGCGGCGTGCGCCGCTCTCGGCGTTGCTGCGGGAGGCCGGCACCTTGCTCGCGCTGTTCGCGCTCTGGCAGTTGGTCGGACACCTGTCCCTGATGAGCGCCGAGCACGCGTTGGACCGGGCACGGTGGATCCACCGGACGGAGCTGGCGATCGGGCTGCCGGACGAGGCCTCGTGGCAGGCCGCCGTGACGTCCTGCCCGGCGGTGGTGAAGGCGGCGAACTACTACTACGCCGCGATGCACTTCACGGTGATGATCGCGGTGCTGCTCTGGGTCTTCGTGTGGCACCGTGCCCGCTACGCGTGGGTGCGGAACACGGTCGTGATCACCACCGCGATCTGCCTGGCGGTGCAGTTCATCCCGGTGGCGCCGCCCCGGATGCTGCCGCAGGAGGGCTTCGTGGACGTCGCGGCGGAGTACGGGCAGTCGGTGTACGGCGACACGGTCGGCGGGATGGTCAAGGTCGCCCAGCTGTCGGCGATGCCGTCGGTGCACGTGGCCTGGTGCGTTCTGGCCGCGGTCGCGGTGATCAAGGTGTCACGGAGCCCGCTGCGC
This sequence comes from Kitasatospora sp. NPDC059327, assembly GCF_042752535.1. Lineage (NCBI taxonomy): Bacteria > Bacillati > Actinomycetota > Actinomycetes > Kitasatosporales > Streptomycetaceae > Kitasatospora > Kitasatospora sp. NPDC059327. Next base: position 815 of record NZ_JBHYYB010000079.1, read on the forward strand.
TGGTTGGTGGTGGTGCACCCGGTGCTGACTGTCGCGGTCGTGGTGGTCACGGCCAACCACTTCTGGGCGGACGGCCTGGTGGCCGTGGTGATCCTGCTCTTCGCGTACGCCCTCCAGGCGGGCTACGGCCGTTGGCGCACCCGCCGGGTGGCGGCCCGTCCGGATGCCGTGGTGGCCGGGGCCGGGGCGACGGAGCACGTGGCCACCCGTAGCTGACCCGGGCGCCGCACGACGGCCGGGGGGGGGGGGGGGCCCCCCCCCGGGGGGGGGGGCCCCCCCCCCCCCCCCCCGGCGGGGGGGGGGAAAGTAACCGCCCTGGGGCACGCCCCCCGCCCCGCTTTGTTGGGGCGGCGCGGGGC
>NZ_JBHYYB010000079.1:1183-42479 GCF_042752535.1 Kitasatospora sp. NPDC059327
GCCCGGGGCGCCGCCCGCGGGCGGGGGGCCCGCCCCCCCCCGCGGGGGGTGGTCCGGCCCACCGGCGTTCCGGCGTCGGGTGCTGCCTACTTGACCGGCAGTGCGGCCCGGCCCCACGCGCTGTTGGTCAGCGCCGCGGTGGCCCAGTACCAGGCGACCAGCCCGGAGGCCGCCGCGACCCAGCCGGCGAACTTGGCGAGGCCGCCGGTGGTGCTGAAGGTCGCGATGGCGGAGAGCACCAGGGAGACCGTCAGCAGGCCGTACACCGCACGGCTGAACAGGCCGGCGTTCCAGCTTGCCGCCGTGAGGGTGAGGGCGAGCAGGGCCCACAGGAGCAGGAACAGGCCCGCCGCGTTCTTGCCGGCGCCGCCGGCGGCGGACCAGGTGGCCCAGAAGGCACCGAGGCTGGTGAAGGCGGTGCCGGTGAAGCCCTCGCCGTTGCGGAGCTGCCAGAGGCCGGCGATGAACAGGGTGAGGCCGCCGAGGAGGTGGGCGAGATGGGCCGAGTCGCCGGCTCCGGTGCCACTGAAGATGCCAGTGGAGAGGAGGCCGTAGGCGAGGAGAGTCAGGCCGAGGGCGAGGTAACCGAGGTTCCCCGCGTCGGCTCCGGTGGAGCGGGCGTTCTGTGCCCCGGTAGCGTCGTTGCTCACCGGAGGCTCCTTTCACTCTGGGCGCGCGCAGGGCGCTGTGAACCGCAGGAGGATGTTCGATGAGGTGGATGCGCGCGACCGCGCCGAGGGCGCACGGCAGGAGCGTGCGACGGCTGCGGTCAGAATGACGGGCCAGCGTGAGACCTGCTGGTCGTGTCCCCGCCGGGGGATTCCCCGGTGAGATCGGTCTACCCGGCCGAACCAGCTTGTACCCTTGTGAATCACACAATTTGTGGCGCCGTCAGCTGTGGAACGCTCACGGTCGGCCGGCCGAGGGGCCGTAGTCGGGCAGAGCCGTTCAACCGCGGCCGGGTCCCGGCGGTCCCGGGAGATTCCGGTCGCTCGAAGCGCGCCCGCCCGGTGGGCGGACCGGATCAGCCCTGGCGCTGGGTGGGCACCCGCAGGGTGAGGATCGCCATGTCGTCCGACGGCGGCTCCGGGGCGAAGCGCTCGACCGCCCGCTGGACCCGCAGCGCCACCGCGCCGGCGGTCAGCCCGGTACAGCCGGTGAGGACTTCGGCCAGGCCGTCGTCGCCCAGCATCCGCCGGCCCTCGCGGCGCTCGGTCACGCCGTCGGTGACGCACAGCAGGACCTCGCCGGGGGCGAGCACCAAGTGCTCGGCGGTCAGGTCGAGTTCCTCCATCACACCGAGCAGCGGCTGTGGGGTGGCGGCCCGGTCGACCTGGCCGTCGGTGCGCAGGCGCAGCGGCAGCGGGTGGCCGGCGCAGACCATCGACAGCTCGGTGCTGCCGTCCGCCCGGGGCGTGAGCTCACCGTAGAGCAGGGTGAGGAAGCGGCTGCGCGAACCCTCGTCCAGGATGGCCGCGTTGAGCCGGCTGAGGACCTGTGGGGCGTCCAGGCCCTCGCGGGCGAGCAGTCGCAGCGAGTGCCGGGCCAGGCCGGTGACGGAGGCGGCCTCGGGGCCGGTCCCGCAGACGTCGCCGATGGCGAAGCCGTAGGTGCCCTCGCGGATGGTGAAGAGGTCGTAGAAGTCGCCGCCGACCTCGTTGCCCTCGCCGGCGGCCTGGTAGTAGACGTCCACCTCGACGCCCGGGATCTCGGGCAGGTCCGGCGGGAGCAGGCTGCGTTGCAGTGCCTGGCTGGTGGCGGTGCGCTCGGAGTAGAGGCGGGAGTTGTCGAGCGCGAGGGCGGCGCGGCGGGAGAGGTCCTCGGCGAGTTCCAGGATCTCCTGGCGGAACCTCACTCCGGCCGGGACGCCGAGCGCGAGCAGGCCGATGACCCGGTTCCGGGCGGCCAGCGGCAGGACCACCGTCTCGCCGAGCAGACCGGAGAGTTCGGGGTTCTCGGTCAGTCCGCCGGCTCGCGCGGCCTCGGCCGGCGCGGCCCAGAACCGGGCGCCGTGGGTGGGCCCGGAGTCCGGGGCGGCGGTCTTGTCGAGCAGGTCGCGCAGCGGGTCGATGCGGTCCTCGTCCTCGTGCAGCACGAAGGCGAGCGAGGCGGGGGCGCCGTGGTCGCCGTTGGTGTAGACGGCGCACCAGGAGGCGAGGGTGGGCACGGCCATCTGGGCCATCAGGGCGAGCGTCTGCTCGTGTTCCAGGGTGCCGGCCAGCAGGTCGGAGGCCTCGACCAGGAAGGAGAGCGAGCCCCGGCGCAGCCGTTCCAGCTCGGTGAGCCGGGTGCTCTCGATGGCCAGGGCGACCCGGTCGGCGGCGAACTGCAGGCGCAGCGCGTCCTCGTTGTCGTAGCGGCCCGGCACGGCGGTGGCGATGCCCAGCGAGCCGATCAGCCGGCCCTCGACCTTGAGCGGGACGGTGAGCAGCGAGCGCATGCCGCTGTCGCTCAGCACCGGCAGGCCGGTGGGCCGGGTGGCGAGGTCCTCGTGGACCGACGGCAGACGGGCCGAGTCGTAGCGGTTGCCGGTGTCGACGGGGAAGCGGCTGTGGTGGCGGTGGCCGGAGGAGAGGCCGGTGGCGGCGCGGACCTCGAACTCGGTCTCGTCGTCGGTGGTGAGCAGCAGGTAGGCGGCGTCGCCGTCGAGCAGGTCCCGGGCGCGTTCGACGGTGCGCTGGAGCAGGGTGTCCAGGTCGTCGGTGGCGGTGGGGCCGGCGAGCAGGTCGAGCCGGGACCCGGTCGGGTCGGGCTTGTCGCCGGGCAGGGCCCGGGCGGGGGAGCGGAGCACCGCGCGGTCGGGTTCGAGCACGAGCAGGCAGAGCGTGGAGGGGATGCCCTCGGTGTCGCGGATGCGGACCTGCAGGCCGTAGACCTCGACGGTCCGGCCGTCGGCGTGGCGCAGGCCGTAGCTGCCCTCCCAGCGGGCCAGCCGGAGGGTCGCGGCCAGGCCGAGGCCGAGGCCGGTACCGGGGCCCTGCGGCCAGACGGCCAGGTCGGCCCAGGGGCGGCCGAGCACGCTGTCGGCGGGGTGCTGGAAGAGCGCCTCGGCGTCCGGGTTCCAGGCGAGCACCCGGCCGTCGTCGTCGAGCTGGACCACCGCGACGTGGACCGGGCCGGCGCTGCTGGGCAGCTCGCTGCCGGGGGTGGCGGGGACGGCGTAGCGGGTCCCGGTGGTGTGGGCGGGCAGCGCGAGCCGGAACCAGACGGTCTTGCGGCCGGCCGAGTACTCGACGCCCCAGCGCTCGGCGAGGGCGGAGCACATCAGCAGGCCGCGGCCGCCTTCACCGTCGGGGTCGGCGTAGCGCTCGGAGGCGGTGACGGGGACGTCGGCGAAGGACGGCAGGCCGCGTTCGGGGTGGTGGTCGGTGACCTCGATCCGGACGGTCTCCTCCTCGCGCAGGCAACAGACCTCGGCGGCGGTACCGGCGTGCACGACGGCGTTGGTGACGAGTTCGCTGACCAGCACCACCGCGTCGTCGACGATTTCGGGCAGGCCCCAGCCCAGCAACGCGTCCCGGACGAAGGAACGGGCGGCCGAGGCCGACCGGCCGACGGGTTCGAAGGTGGCGGCTGCGCGCGCGGTGACCACGTTGCCACTTCTCCTCTGCTCTGGCCCTGGCTGTCCGGGTGCGGCGCCGACTTCCCCGTGTGCGCCGGCGGGGTGAGCGGCGGCGCTGGGTCGGGTCGTGGCCCGGTGCAGCGCTCCACCCTACTTTCCGGTTGGTTCCCCGTGGGGGCGGGGCGTCGAAACAGGCACCTGAGGGTGATTCTGCCCACCTGTTTCGGCTGGGGCGGTACCAACCGAGCGCAACCGGCCGTATACCCGGCGCCTGTGCTGCCAGACTGGGGGGTCCGTGACGCCCGTGGGAGCAGTACGGTCGATGCGGGTTCCGGCGGGCCGCCAGGTCACCGGGACGCTGATGCGCCGGGCCGGTGCTGCTTCGCGCCCCGAAAACGGGGCACGGAGGGCACCGGACAGTTCACGATCTGGGAGGGGCCCGTTGAGTTCGGCCACCAAGGACGCAACCGGTACGACGCCGCCCGCCCAGCGTGGTGTGCGGTCCGGGGCCGCGCCGCGGAGCGCGGCCGGCCGGCGAGCGAACCACGGTCGGGGGGCGGAGCCGGCCGAACTGCGCAAGCTGCTGGCCGCGCTGACCGCGATGCGCGACGGCAACTTCCGGCGCCGGCTGACGGTGCCGGGTGACGGCCCGCTGGCCGAGATCGCCGCGGTGTTCAACGAGGTCGCCGAGCGCAACCAGCACCTGACCGGCGAACTGGCCAGGGTCCGGCGTGCGGTGGGGCGTGAGGGCCGGCTGAACGAGCGGCTGGAGACCGGCGCCGGCGAGGGCGCCTGGATGGCCGCCGTCGACAACTGCAACGCGCTGATCGACGATCTGGCCCGGCCGATGGCCGAGGTCGGCCGGGTGCTGGCGTCGATCGCCGAGGGCGACCTGGACCAGAAGATGGAACTGCGCTCGCTGCACAGCAACGGGGTGAGCCACCCGCTGCGCGGCGAGTACCTGAAGATCGGCCGGACGGTCAACGGGCTGGTGGACCAGCTGTCGGAGTTCACCGACGAGGTGACCCGGGTGGCCCGCGAGGTCGGTACCGAGGGCAAGCTGGGCGGCCAGGCCAAGGTGCGCAGCGTCTCGGGCAGTTGGAAGGACCTGGCGGACTCGGTCAACACGATGGCCGGCCGGCTGACCGCGCAGGTGCGCAACATCGCGCAGGTGACCACGGCGGTGGCCAAGGGCGACCTGTCGCGCAAGGTCACGGTCGAGGTGGCCGGCGAGATGCTCGAACTGAAGAACACCGTGAACACCATGGTGGACCAGCTCAACGGCTTCGCCGCGCAGGTCACCACCGTCGCCCGGGACGTGGGGACGGAGGGCCGCCTCGGCGGTCAGGCGCAGGTGCCGGGCGTCGCGGGGGTCTGGCGGGACCTCACCGACTCGGTGAACTTCATGGCCGACAACCTCACCGGCCAGGTGCGCAACATCGCGCAGGTGACCACGGCGGTGGCGCGCGGAGACCTGTCGCAGAAGATCGAGGTCGACGCGCGGGGCGAGATCCTGGAGCTGAAGAACACCATCAACACGATGGTGGACCAGCTCTCCGGTTTCGCCGAGCAGGTGACCCGGGTGGCCCGCCAGGTCGGTACCGAGGGCCGCCTCGGCGGTCAGGCGCAGGTGCCCGGCGCGGCCGGGGTCTGGCGGGACCTCACCGACAACGTCAACTTCATGGCGAACAACCTCACCGATCAGGTGCGCAACATCGCGCAGGTGACGACCGCGGTGGCCAAGGGCGACCTGTCGCAGAAGATCCAGGTCGACGCGCGGGGCGAGATCCTCGAACTGAAGAACACCATCAACACGATGGTGGACCAGCTGGGGGCCTTCGCGGACGAGGTGACCAGAGTCGCCCGGGACGTCGGCACCGAGGGCATCCTCGGCGGTCAGGCGAGCGTGCCGGGGGTCTCCGGCACCTGGAAGGACCTGACCAACAGCGTCAACCTGATGGCCAACAACCTGACCAGCCAGGTCCGCAACATCGCGGAGGTGACCACGGCGGTCGCGCGCGGGGACGTCTCCAAGAAGATCACCGTGGACGCCCGCGGCGAGATCCTGGAGCTGGTCACCACCGTCAACACCATGGTCGACCAGCTCTCGGCGTTCGCCGACGAGGTGACCCGGGTGGCGCGCGAGGTGGGCACCGAGGGGATCCTGGGCGGCCAGGCCCGGGTGCGCGGGGTGTCGGGCATCTGGAAGGACCTGACCGACAACGTCAACTTCATGGCCTCCAACCTGACCAGTCAGGTGCGCAACATCGCCGAGGTCGCCACCGCGGTGGCCAGCGGCGACCTCTCCAAGAAGATCACCATCGAGGCGCAGGGCGAGGTGGCGGCGCTGGCCGGCACCCTGAACACGATGGTCGACCAGCTCTCCGCCTTCGCGGTGGAGGTCACCCGGGTGGCCCGCGAGGTGGGCACCGACGGCATCCTGGGCGGCCAGGCCGGGGTACCGGGCGTGGCCGGCATCTGGAAGGACCTGACCGACAACGTCAACCTGATGGCGAACAACCTGACCGGTCAGGTCCGCAACATCGCGCTGGTGATCACGGCGGTGGCGCGCGGCGACCTGTCGCAGAAGATCGACGTGGACGCGCGCGGCGAGATCCTGGAGCTCAAGACCAGCATCAACATCATGGTCGACCAGCTGGGGTCGTTCGCCGACGAGGTGACCCGGGTGGCCCGTGAGGTGGGCACCGACGGGCGGCTCGGCGGGCAGGCCCGGGTGCCCGGGGTGGACGGCACCTGGCAGGACCTCACCGAGTCGGTGAACGAGCTGGCCAACAACCTGACCCGGCAGGTGCGCGCGATCGCGCAGGTCGCCACCGCGGTGACCAGGGGTGACCTCTCGCTGCGGATCGACGTGGACGCGTCCGGTGAGCTCGACGAGCTCAAGGACAACATCAACCAGATGATCGCCAACCTGCGCGAGACCACCCGGACCAACCAGGAACAGGACTGGCTGAAGACCAACCTGGCCCGGATCTCCGGTCTGCTGCAGGGCCGCCGCGACCTGGAGGCGGTCGCCTCGCTGATCATGACCGAGCTGACCCCGGTGGTCTCGGCCCAGCACGGCGCGTTCTTCCTGGCCCAGCCGGCCGGCCGCACCGCCGAGCTGATCACCGAGGACGACGACGAGAACGACACCGTGCTGCGGCTGATCGGCAGCTACGGCTACCAGCGGCGGGCGATGCCGACCACCTTCCGCCCCGGCGAGTCGCTGATCGGCCAGGCGGCGGTGGAGAAGCGCTCGATCATCCTCAAGGAGGCCCCGCCCGGGTACCTCAAGATCGCGTCCGGGCTGGGCGAGGCCTCTCCGGCCCACATCGTGGTGCTGCCGGTGCTGTTCGAGGGCCGGCTGCTGGGCGTGATCGAGCTGGCCACGTTCAGCTCCTTCACCACCGTCGCGCTGGACTTCCTCAACCAGATCGCCGACCTGATCGGCGTCACGGTCAACACCATCAGCGTCAACACCAAGACCGAGGGGCTGCTGCTGGAGTCCCAGCGGCTGACCGCCGAACTCTCGATGCGGTCGGCCGAGTTGGAGGCGCGCCAGGAGGAACTGGAGCGGACCAACGAGGAGTTGCAGGAGAAGGCCGAGCAGCTCGCCCAGCAGAACCGCGACATCGAGATCAAGAACAGCGAGATCGAGGAGGCCCGGCAGGTCCTGGAGGAGCGCGCCGAGCAGCTGGCGCTGGCCTCCCGCTACAAGAGCGAGTTCCTCGCCAACATGTCGCACGAGCTGCGCACCCCGCTCAACTCGCTGCTGATCCTTGCCAAGCTGCTCTCCGACAACAACGAGGGCAACCTCTCGCCCAAGCAGGTCGAGTTCGCCGACACCATCCACGGTGCCGGGTCCGACCTGCTCCAGCTGATCAACGACATCCTGGACCTCTCCAAGGTCGAGGCGGGCAAGATGGACGTCCGCCCGGCCCGGATCGCCCTGGTCCAGCTGGTCGACTACGTGGAGGCCACCTTCCAGCCGGTCGCGCTGGACAAGAACCTGGACTTCGCCGTCCGGGTCTCGTCGGCGCTGCCGGTCACCCTGCACACCGACGAGCAACGGCTCCAGCAGGTGCTGCGGAACCTGATCTCCAACGCGGTCAAGTTCACGGACTCCGGTGCGGTGGACTTCTCGATCAGCCCGGCCGGCCCCGACGTCCCGCAGCACGTCCGGGAGCGACTGCTGGAGGCCGGCGCGATCAAGGGGCCGGACGACCCGCTGATCGCCTTCTCGGTCTCCGACACGGGCATCGGCATCCCCGAGAACAAGCTCCGGGAGATCTTCGAGGCCTTCAAGCAGGCCGACGGCACCACCAGCCGCAAGTACGGCGGCACCGGCCTCGGGCTCTCGATCAGCCGGGAGATCGCGCGCCTGCTCGGCGGCGAGATCCACGCCGAGAGCGAGCTGGGCAGGGGCTCCACGTTCACCCTGTACCTGCCGCTGCGCACCGAGGCCGGGGAGATCGCCCCGCCGTCCGGGCCGAACGCCCCGACGGTCCGCGCCTCGGTCGGGGTGACCCCGGCCGGCACGCCCGTCCCGGTCGGCGAGAACCCGGCCGACCACTGGGCCCAGGAGGTCCGCGAACTGGCCGAGGAGCGCCGCCGCGGTGCCGTCGAGCGCCGCCGCGCCGCCTTGGAGGCCCCCGTCGAGGGCCGGCTGCCGGTCGGCGGCCAGGCGGCCCGCCAACCCTCCCGGACGGACATCCGCTTCGACGGCCAGCAGGTGCTGATCGTCGACGACGACGTCCGCAACGTGTTCGCGCTCACCAGCGTCCTGGAACAGCACGGCCTGACCGTCCTGTACGCCGAGAACGGCCGTGAGGGCATCGAGATGCTGGAGCAGCACGAGAACGTCGCGCTGGTCCTGATGGACATCATGATGCCGGAGATGGACGGGTACGCGACGACCGAGGCGATCCGCCGGATGCCCCAGTTCGCCGGGCTGCCGATCATCGCGCTGACGGCCAAGGCGATGAAGGGCGACCGGGAGAAGTCCCTGGAGGCCGGTGCCACCGACCACATCACCAAGCCGGTCGAGACCGACCACCTGCTGACCGTGATGCAGGAGTGGCTGACGGCGCGGAAGGACTAGGTCCTTCGTCGACGAGCCGCGATGCCCCGGGCACGGTGTTCCACCGAGGCCGGGGGCGCGAACCCCGGAGCCCGCTCCGGGGTTCGCGCCTTTCGGGGCGCGGTTTGCTGGCGGGGAGGGGCGGGAACCGGGTAGGGTCACCGATCGTTGCGAACAGTGACCGGATGGCAACTCGCTGGTGAGCGTGCGCCGGGGCACTGGGTGCGCGTTGCCCCGGATCAGGTTGCGACGGGGCGATGTGCCGGGCGAGGGGGTGCGGCTAGCATGACCGGGGTAGTGGTGGGCAGTGTGCGAGTGCCTTCCCCAGGCAGGCAGGCGACAGGAGGGCGGGCCCTAATGCAGAAGGCGAAGATCCTCCTGGTCGACGACCGGCCGGAGAACCTGCTGGCGCTGGAGGCGATCCTCTCGGCGCTGGACCAGACGCTGGTGCGCGCGGCCTCCGGCGAGGAGGCGCTCAAGGCGCTGCTCACCGACGATTTCGCGGTGATCCTGCTGGATGTCCAGATGCCCGGGATGGACGGCTTCGAGACGGCCGCCCACATCAAGCGGCGCGAGCGCACCAGGGACATCCCGATCATCTTCCTGACCGCGCTCAACCACGGGCCGCACCACACCTTCCGCGGCTACGCGGCGGGCGCGGTGGACTACATCTCCAAGCCCTTCGACCCGTGGGTGCTGCGCGCCAAGGTCTCCGTCTTCGTCGACCTCTACATGAAGAACTGCCAGCTCAAGGAGCAGGCCGCGCTGCTGCGGCTGCAACTGGAGGCAGGCGGCGAGCAGCCGGCCATCGGCGGTGCGCTGCTCGGTGAGCTGTCGGCGCGGCTGGCATCGGTGGAGGAGCAGGCCGAGGCGCTCGTCAAGCAGCTGGACGGCACCGAGGACGGCGGGGTGGCCGCCACCGCGGTGCACCTGGAGCGCAAGCTGGCGGGTCTGCGGCGGGCGCTGGACGCGCTGCGCCCCGGAGTGGAGTAGCGGCGGCCCGCGATCACCCGTCCGGGTGAAACCGGACCGGTGTGACGGTGTGTCTGCGACACGTCGGGGCACCCCGGCTCGGCGCATGTGCACAGGTGGTCGGCCCCGGTAGGCTGCTGAGCCATGGCCACACGTACGCCCGGAAGCGCGGCACGCAACTCGAGTCCGGGCCCGTCCAAGAAGGCCGCGGCGAAGGCTCCGGCCAAGCCGGCCGCGAAGAAGGCGGCCGCCAAGAAGGCCGCCCCGGCGAAGAAGGCGGCGGCCAAGCCCGCGCCGCCCGCCCCGCCGGCGCCGAGGCCGATACTCTTCCGGGCCGTCCGGGCCGTCTGGCTCGGTCTGGCGCACGCGGTCGGCGCGGTCTTCCGGGGCTTCGGCGACGGCGCCAAGAACCTGGACCCGGCGCACCGCAAGGACGGCATCGGGCTGCTGCTGTTGGCGCTCGCGCTGGTCACCGCCGCCGGTACCTGGTTCAGCCCGCAGGGCTGGCTCGGCGAGGCGGCCACCAACGTGGTCTCCGGACTCTTCGGTCGCCTGGACGTGCTGGTGCCGTTCCTGCTGGCGGCGGTCGCGATCCGGTTGATGCGCCACCCGGAGCTGCCGGAGGCCAACGGGCGGATCATGATCGGTCTGAGCGCGCTGGTGGTCGGTGTGCTCGGACTGGTCCACATCGGGTGCGGCGCGCCCATGATGGGCAGCGGCGCGACCCGGATAAGGGCGGCCGGCGGCATCGTCGGCTGGGCCGTCTCCACCCCGATGATGGCCGCGGCCGGACCGCCGCTCGCGGTGCCGCTGCTCCTGCTGCTGGCCTTCTTCGGCCTGCTGGTGACCACCGCGACCCCGGTCAACCGGATCCCCGAGCGGCTGCGCGCCGCCGGGGTGCGGCTCGGCGTGGTCGAGCCCGGCCCGCAGGACGCGTTCGCCGAGGGGCGTGCGCCGGAGCGCGAGTTCTCCACCGAGCCGCCGGAGGACGCGGACCCCGCGGCCCTGCCGTTCACCGTGGAGGCCGACGGCGACTCCCCGTCGGACGAGGTCGCGGCCCGCCGGCGCCGCCGCCGGCGCAAGCAACTGGACGACCCCGAGCTGTCCTCCGGCGTGCCCGACATGCTCACCAAGGACCCGTTCGGCACCGAGCCGGAGGACCCGTACGCCACCCGGGACCTCGCCGCCGGTGCCGCCGCCGACCTGGACGGCGCGCTGGTCTACGGCGTGCCCGCCTCCTCGGCGGTCGCGGACATGATGCACCAGGTGCAGGACCGCACCGCCGTGCCGGAGGAGGCCGCCGTCCCGCCGGCCCGCAGCGGCGGCGGGCCGGCCGCCCCCGAGGAGCACGGTCCGGCGCCGGTGCGGATGGAGCAGCTCCAGCTCTCCGGCGACATCACCTACTCGCTCCCCCCGCTCGACCTGCTGGAGCGCGGCGGCCCCGCGAAGGCCCGCAGCGCCCTCAACGACGAGGTGGTGGCCCAGCTCACGGGCACCTTCGCCGAGTTCAAGGTGGATGCCAAGGTCACCGGCTTCACCCGGGGGCCGACGGTCACCCGGTACGAGGTCGAGCTGGGCCCGGCCGTCAAGGTGGAGCGGATCACCGCGCTCGGCAAGAACATCGCGTACGCGGTGGCCAGCCCGGACGTGCGGATCATCAGCCCGATCCCGGGGAAGTCGGCGGTCGGCATCGAGATCCCCAACCGGGACCGCGAGATGGTCAACCTCGGGGACCTGCTGCGCTCGCGCACGGCCGCCGAGGACACCCATCCGATGGTGGTCGGCATGGGCAAGGACGTCGAGGGCCACACCGTGATGGCCAACCTCGCCAAGATGCCGCACATCCTGGTGGCCGGCGCGACCGGCGCGGGCAAGTCGTCCTGCATCAACTGCCTGATCACCTCGGTGCTGGCCCGGGCCACCCCGGACGAGGTGCGGATGGTGCTGGTGGACCCCAAGCGGGTCGAGCTGACGGCGTACGAGGGCATCCCGCACCTGATCACGCCGATCATCACCAACCCCAAGAAGGCCGCCGAGGCCCTCCAGTGGGTGGTGCGCGAGATGGACCTGCGCTACGACGACCTCGCCGCCTTCGGCTTCCGCCACGTGGACGACTTCAACGCGGCCGTGAAGGCCGGCAAGGTGACCGCGCCGCTCGGCAGCGAGCGCGAGCTGACCCCGTACCCGTACCTGCTGGTGATCGTCGACGAGCTGGCCGACCTGATGATGGTCGCCCCGCGCGACGTCGAGGACTCGGTGGTCCGGATCACCCAGCTGGCCCGGGCGGCCGGCATCCACCTGGTGCTGGCCACCCAGCGGCCCTCGGTGGACGTGGTGACCGGACTGATCAAGGCCAACGTGCCGTCCCGGCTGGCGTTCGCCACCTCGGCGATGGCCGACTCCCGGGTCATCCTGGACCAGCCGGGTGCCGAGAAGCTGATCGGCAAGGGCGACGCGCTCTTCCTCCCGATGGGCGCCAGCAAGCCGGTCCGGATGCAGGGCGCGTTCGTCACCGAGGCGGAGATCGCCGCGATCGTCCAGCACTGCAAGGACCAGCTGACGGCGGTCTACCGGGACGACGTGACGGTCGGCGGCGGGCCGAAGAAGGAGATCGACGAGGAGATCGGCGACGATCTGGACCTGTTGATCCAGGCCGCCGAGCTGGTCGTCTCCACCCAGTTCGGCTCCACCTCCATGCTCCAGCGCAAGCTTCGGGTCGGTTTCGCCAAGGCGGGCCGGCTGATGGACCTGATGGAGTCGCGCGGCATCGTCGGCCCGAGCGAGGGCTCCAAGGCCCGCGACGTGCTGGTGAAGCCGGACGAGCTGGACGGGGTCATCGTCGGCATCCGCGGCTGACCGGCCGCACCTGACGAAGCACGCCCTCCCCGGGTGTTCACTCGTTCGGAGGAGGGTAGGCGCGGTGTACGGAACCGATCGGGCGCGCACCGCGTCACAGGGCGGAAGGAACAGCCTCCGGCGACGGCGGCCCCGCCCTGACGGCCGTTCAGCGGGCGATCGGAACCCCACTCGGGCGGGCGTGCGCATTCGGTCCTGTTCCGCTTGAGAAACGATCCACCCCCGCCCCTAGACTGTTCTCCAGCAGGTGGCCATCCGCTCGAAAGGCGTGCCCCGTGACCATCGGCAAGTCCCCCGACCGCGAGAACGCCCCGTCGTCCGCCGAGCTGTCCGGCGCCGCGGAGCTCGCGGCAGATGCCCCGAGCATCGGCCGCGTGCTGTCCGTCGCCCGGATCGACGCCGGACTCACGGTCGATCAGGTGAGTACCGCCACCCGGGTCCGGGTGCCGATCGTGCATGCCATCGAGGAGGACGACTTCGCCCGCTGCGGTGGCGATTTCTACGCCCGTGGCCACATCCGCGCCATCGCCCGTGCGGTCGGTGTGGACGGTGAGGCACTGGTGGCGCGGTACGACGCCGCGCACGGCGGCGCCCCCGCCGGCAAGCGACCCACTCAGCTGATCGACAGCGGACCGATCAAGGTGCCCGGCCGCGGCCGGCCGAACTGGACGGCCGCGATGGTCGCCGCGATCTTCGCGGTGGTCGCCCTGATCGGCTTCAACCTGGTGAGCGGCAAGACGGGCGGGTCGAGCACGGGCTCGGCCAGCGCGCCGCTGCCCAGCGGCTCCGGCACCGGCTCGGTCGCCCCCGCCGCCTCGCCCAGTGTCCAGCCGCCCGCCCCGGCGCCCAGCGCCGCGGCGATCGCGGCCGCACCGGCCGACAAGGTCACGGTGAAGCTGGTCGCCGAGAAGGACACCAGCTGGGTCTCGGCACTGGACGGCACCGGCAAGTCGCTGTTCCAGAACAACATCGAGGAAGGCCAGGACCAGACCTTCACCGACCCCAAGCAGATCAAGTTGGTGATCGGCAACGCGGGGGCCGTGCACGTGTACGTCAACGGCAAGGACCTCGGTCCGGCGGGGAAGAACGGCCAGGTGGTGCACGTCACGTACACCCCCGGCGACCCGCAGGCGGGCTGATCGCAGGGGCCGTGCGCCCCGGTGAAGATCTGGTAATCCGAGGCGCGTGGCCTCCGGGGCGAACGGCACCGGAGGCCGCGCGTTAATCTTGGCCCTATGCCTGAACGCCGTACTGTCGCCCTTGTCACGCTCGGATGCGCCCGCAACGAGGTGGACTCCGAGGAACTCGCCGGGCGACTGGAGGCCGATGGCTGGTTGCTGGTCGACGACGCCGCCGACGCCGATGTCGCCGTCGTCAACACCTGTGGCTTCGTCGAGGCCGCCAAGAAGGACTCCGTCGACGCCCTGCTGGAGGCCAACGACCTCAAGGGGCACGGCCGCACCCAGGCCGTCGTCGCGGTCGGCTGTATGGCCGAGCGCTACGGCAAGGAGCTCGCCGACGCGCTGCCCGAGGCGGACGGCGTGCTCGGCTTCGACGATTACTCCGACATCTCCGACCGCCTGCAGACCATCCTCTCCGGCGGTCACCACGCCCCGCACCTCCCGCGCGACCGCCGCAAGCTGCTGCCGCTGAGCCCGGTCGAGCGCCAGGCCGCCGCCGCCGAGGTCGCCCTCCCGGGCCACGGAGCCCCCGAGGACCTGCCCGAGGGCCTCGCCCCGGCCTCCGGGCCGCGCACCCTGCGCAAGCGGCTGGACGACAACCCGGTCGCCTCCGTGAAGCTCGCCTCGGGCTGCGACCGCCGGTGCTCCTTCTGCGCCATCCCGGCCTTCCGCGGCTCGTTCATCTCGCGCCGCCCCTCGGACGTGCTGCAGGAGGCCCAGTGGCTGGCCGCGCAGGGCGTCCGCGAGGTGGTGCTGGTCAGCGAGAACAACACCTCCTACGGCAAGGACCTCGGTGACATCCGGCTGCTGGAGACGCTGCTCACCGAGATCGCCGCGATCGAGGGCGTCGAGCGGGTCCGGGTCTCCTACCTGCAGCCGGCGGAGATGCGGCCGGGGCTGATCGACGCGATGACCGGCACCGCCGACGTGGTGCCCTACTTCGACCTCTCCTTCCAGCACTCGGCGCCCGCGGTGCTGCGCCGGATGCGGCGCTTCGGCTCCACCGACCAGTTCCTCGAACTGCTCGGGACCATCCGCGGCAAGGCCCCGCTGGCCGGCGCCCGCTCCAACTTCATCGTCGGCTTCCCCGGCGAGACCGAGGAGGACTTCGCCGAGCTGGAGCGGTTCGTGACGCACGCCGGCCTGGACGCGATCGGCGTCTTCGGCTACTCCGACGAGGACGGCACCGAGGCGGCGACCTTCGACGGCAAGCTGCCCGAGGACGTGGTGGCGGACCGGCTGAACCGGCTCTCCCGGCTGGCCGAGGAGATGACCGCCCAGCGGGCCGAGCAGCGGATCGGCACCGAGGTCGAGGTGCTGATCGAGTCGGTCGACGGCGACCTGGTCGAGGGCCGTGCCGCCCACCAGGCGCCCGAGACGGACGGCCTCACCACGCTCACCGGCGTGACGGACCCGGAGGTCGGCCGGTTCTACCGGGCCCGGGTGGTCGCCAGCGAGGGTGTCGACCTGGTCGCCGAGGCGCTGGAGCAGGTCCGGGTCCGGCAGGCCCCGGGAGCCGGGGAATGACCAAGGGCCCCGGCGCCCCCGCCGCGGCTCACCCGGGCAGACCGGCGGCCGCGGCGCCGCCGGCGCCGGGGATCTGGAACATCGCGAACATGCTCACGATGCTCCGGCTGCTGCTGGTGCCGGTCTTCGTGGCGCTGCTCTTCGCGGACGGCGGCCACGACCCCAAGTGGCGCGCGGTGGCCTGGGCCTCGTTCGCGGTCGCGATGATCACCGACCTGTTCGACGGCGAGCTGGCCCGCCGCAAGGGCCTGGTCACCGACTTCGGGAAGATCGCCGACCCGATCGCCGACAAGGCGATCATGGGGGCCGCGCTGATCGGCCTCTCGGTGCTGGGCGACCTGCCGTGGTGGGTCACGATCGTCATCCTGGCCCGCGAGCTGGGCATCACCCTGATGCGGTTCTGGGTGATCCGCTACGGGGTCATCCCGGCCAGCCGGGGCGGCAAGCTGAAGACGCTCACCCAGGGCATCGCGGTCGGCATGTACGTGCTGGAGCTGACCGGCTGGCTGGCCACCGCCCGGGCCGTGCTGATGGCGCTGGCGGTGCTGCTGACCGTCGGGACCGCGCTGGACTACGTGGGGCAGGCGCTGCGCCTGCGCCGTGAGGGGCTGGCCGCGGAGCACGCGGGCCGGTGAGGGAGGCGAACGGGGTGGGGTCCGGGGTGGAGCACGAGTCGGCGTCGAAGGCGCACGCCGCGCTGCGCGGGGAGGGCAGCACGGTGGCGGTCGCGGAGTCGCTCACCGGCGGGCTGCTGGCCGCCGCGCTGGTCGACGTCCCCGGGGCGTCCGCGACCTTCCGCGGATCGGTCACCGCGTACGCGACCGAGCTGAAGGCCTCCGTGCTCGGCGTCGACGAGGGCCTGCTGGCCGTACACGGACCGGTTCACCCGCTGGTGGCCCGGCAGATGGCGGAGGGCGTGCGGCGGCTGCTGGGGGCCACGTACGGACTCGCGACCACGGGGGTGGCCGGGCCGGAGCCCCAGGACGGGCAGCCGGTGGGCACCGTACACCTCGCGGTGGCCGGTCCGGGGGGAAGTCTGGTCAGTTCGCCGCGGCTGTCGGGGGACCGTGCCACAATCCGTCACGGGGCGGTGACCGCCGCTCTGGAGCTGCTCGTCGGGCGGCTCGCGGCCGGGGCGGCCTCGCACTGACCCGCCGCCCACCCGCCGTGCGACGCTCCCGTCGACGGCGCGGTCCGGCTCCGTCCCGGTGTCCGGGCGGGCTCGTCCGGACAGATCTCCACCGAACCGAGATCTGCCGAACCCGCGTACGGGGATGAGGTGGCTGGAGGATCGTGTTAGATCGGTGGTCCTGGTTGGGCAGAAACCAGGTGGCGAACGAGTGGCGTGGCGATGGCCGGGTGCCGCACGGAGGGTGCGACGAGGCGCCCGCGGGCCCTGGTGCGGCACCGAAACAGGGGAGGGGACAGCCTTGCAGCCCAGAGTGAACACGACCATGGTCCCCGCACGCGAAGCGGGCAAGGCGGTACGGTGGGGGCGTGACATCTCGATCCGCAGTCCGAGGAGGGAGGCACCGATGATCCTGCTCCGTCGCCTACTGGGCGATGTACTGCGTCGGCAGCGCCAGCGCCAGGGCCGCACACTTCGCGAGGTGTCGGCAGCTGCCAGGGTTTCGCTCGGTTACCTCTCCGAGGTCGAGCGGGGACAGAAGGAGGCCTCCTCGGAGCTGCTCTCCGCGATCTGCGACGCCCTCGACGTCCGGATGTCCGAGGTCATGCGCGAGGTCAGCGACGAACTGTCGCTCGCCGAACTTGCGGCGATGTCCAGCCTCTCCGAAGGTGAACTGCTGAGGCCGGTGCTCGAACCGGTGTCGCTGCCCGCCCCCGGCGCCGACCGGGCGAACCTCTCGCCCAAGACCGCCGCGATGGACGTGGTCGCCGCCTGACCCGGCCTCGACGCCCGGGCGCCTGGTGCCCGGGGCGAGCGAAGGAGGCCGGTCGTGCGGAAAGCAGCAACGGCGTTCACCGAGGCCCGAATACGGTCGGCGCGGCTGGTGCCCCGGCCCGTGCGTCGGCTTCTGCCGCTCCTGGCGGGTGGTCTCGGCGGCTGGCTGGTACTCCGGGGACAGCCCACCGACGGGGTCGCGCTGGGGCTCCTCGCGGCCGGCGGGTGGGGGCTCGGTCTGATCCCGGTGCACGCGGACTGGCGGTCCACCGGACCGGTTCGCCGTCGAACGGGTGAGGCGACGGCCCGGGTGGAGGCGGAGCCTCCGATCGGGTGACACGAGTGAAGCGGTGCGAAGGCCGCGAGACGGGACTCCCGGCTCGCGGCCTTCGCCGTGTCCGGCGGTGGGTGGCCCTCGGGCCCGGTCGGCGGTCGTCGCCGGGCGCGGGTCAGGGCCGCAGCCGCAGGCCCCGCGGGGTGGCGTGGAAGCCGGCCTCCTCCAGGGCGTCCCCGAGCGCGGAGCCGAGGGCCGGCAGGCCGTTGGCCCGTTCGACGGTCACGCTGCCGAGGGCCCCCGCGCGGATCGCCGAGGCCAGCGCGGCCGTCGCCGCGGCGAGGGTGGCCTCGTCCTCGGGCCAGGCCAGCAGGGACTTGCCGCCCCGCTCGATGTAGAGGCCCAGCGCTCCGTCGACCAGGACCACCAGCGAGCCGGCCTTGCGTCCGGGCCGGTGCGCCCTGGCCTCCCTGGCCTCCCTCGTCTCCTTGGACGCCTTGCCCGTTTCGGCCCCTCGGCCCGCCTCGGCTCCCCGGCCCGCCTCGGCCTCGGGGGCGCCCGGCGGGTCGGGCCAGGGCAGTGCCGCGCCGTAGGCGTTCGCCGGGTCGGCGGCGGCCAGCACCAGCACCTGCGGCGGCTCGGCCGCCGGCCCGGCCGGCCACTCGGCGGCCCGGGCCCGCTCCAGCCGCCCGTTGACGGACCGCAGCCGGTCCGCGGCGCCGTCCATGGCGAACTGGGCGCCGCCCAGCCCCTCCACGAAGTACCCCCGGCGGGCCCGGCCGCGCTCCTCCATCGCGGCGAGCACCCGGTACACCCCGGCGAAGCCGCCCGGGACCCGTTCGGCCGCCACCGCGCCGCGGGTGAGCAGGCCGTGCCGGTCCAGCAGGCTCTGTGCCCGGGTGGTGGCCCGGACCGTCGGATCGGCGTCGAAGGCGGGCAGCAGCGACCAGCGGCCGGCCACCGTCGGCGGCCCGCCGCGCAGGGCGCCGCCGGACCGGCCGAAGGCGCGGCCCGCCCCGCCGTAGCGCCCGCGCGGGGCGGCCCGGGGGGCCCGGTGGGCGGTGGCTCCGGCCGTCCGGCCGGAGCCGAGCAGAGCGCGCAGCGGGGCGAGCGTGTCGTTGCTGACGTACCCGGCCCAGACCAAGTCCCAGAGGGCCTCGACGAGCTCGGCCTCGGGGGTGTCGGGGAGCCGCGCGACGAGTTGGCGGAAGAAGAGCCCGTAGCCGCCGGCCAGTGCCTCCAGGAGCGCGGTGTGCACGGGCGTGACGGCGGGCGGGACGGGCTCCGGGCGCAGCAGATGGGCGTTCTCGGCGAGGTGCAGGCCGATCCAGCCGTCCTTGCCGGGCAGGGCGCCGGCGCCGGCCCAGCCGATCTCGCCGGCTGCCATCAGCTCGTCCAGCAGCCCCGGGGCGTAGTCCGCGAGCCGGGCCGGGAGGATCAGCTTCTCCAGGGCGGAGGCGGGCAGGGCCGTCCCCTGCAGCTGCTCGACCACGCGGAGCAGGCCGTCCGGGCCGCGCAGCCGGTGGCCCGCCAGGTGCTGCCACTGCGGGAGGAAGGCGGCCAGCGCGCGCGGCGGGACGGCCTCGACCTCCTGGCGCAGGGCGGCCAGCGAGCGGCGGCGCAGCCGGCGCAGGACCTCGGCGTCGCACCACTCGACGGCGGCGAGGTGAGCGTCGACGGGGCCGGTGCGCGGCCCCTCGGAGGCCGGGTGGCGGGCGTCGGGCGGCCGGAACTCGCCCTGGACCAGGCGGCCGGCGGCGGTGTGCCGCTGGAGCGTGCCGGCGACCACCGCGCTGCCCAGGCCGAAGCGGGCGGCGGCCTCGACGGCGGTGAACGGGCCGTGGGTGCGGGCGTACCGGGAGAGGAGATCGCCCAGCGGGTCCTTGACGGGCTCGGTGAAGGCCTCGGGGACACCGACCGGCAGCGGGGTGCCCAGCGCGTCGCGCAGCCGGCCGGCGTCCTCGACGGCGGCCCAGTGCTGCTCACCGGCGATCCGGACCGCGATCACCCGGCGGGCGGCCTCCAGCTCCAGCGCCCAGAGCGGTTCGGCGCCGCGGGCGGTCAGCTCGGCCTCGGTGAGCGGACCGAGCAGCCGCAGGGCGTCGGCGACACCCTCCGCGTCCTTGATCCGGCGCTCGGGGGTCAGACGCTGGAGCTCCGCCTCCAGCTCGGTGAGGACCCGCGGATCGAGCAGCTCGCGCAACTCGGCCTGGCCGAGGAGCTCGGAGAGCAGCCGGGAGTCGAGCGAGAGGGCGGCGGCCCGCCGCTCGGCGAGCGGGGAGTCGCCCTCGTAGAGGAACTGGGCGACGTAGCCGAAGAGCAGCGAACGGGCGAACGGGGAGGGCTCGGGTGTGGTGACCTCGACCAGACGGACGGCCCGGGACTCCAGATCGCGCATCAGCTCGACCAGGCCGGGGACGTCGAAGACGTCCTGGAGGCACTCCCGGACGGCTTCCAGGACGATCGGGAACGAGCCGTACTCGGCGGCGACCTCCAGGAGTTGCGCGGAGCGCTGGCGCTGCTGCCAGAGCGGGGTCCGCCGGCCGGGGCTGCGCCGGGGGAGCAGCAGGGCGCGGCCGGCGCACTCGCGGAACCGGGAGGCGAACAGGGCGGAGCCGCCGACCTGGTCGGTGACCAGCTGCTCGATCTCGCCGGAGTCGAACAGGGCGGCGTCGGCGCCGACCGGGGCGTCGTCCGGTGCGGTGGTCCGCTCCGGGGGGAAGTCGAGCAGGTCGGCGTCGGGCAGGCGGAGCACGATGCCGTCGTCGGCGTGCATGACCTGCGGGTCCAGGCCGTGCTTCTCCCGCAGCCGGGCGCCGATCGCGAGGGCCCAGGGCGCGTGCACCTGGGCACCGAAGGGGGAGTGGATGACGATCCGCCAGTCGCCGAGCTCGTCGCGGAAGCGCTCGACCACGATGGTGCGGTCGTCGGGGAGGTGGCCGCAGGCGGTGCGCTGCTCCGCGAGGTAGTCGAGCAGGTTCCCCGCGGCCCAGTCGTCGAGGCCGGCCTGCCGGAGCCGGGCGGTGGCGGCCGCGGGCTCCAGGGCGCCGAGTTCGCGGGTGAACGCGCCGAGCGCGCGGCCGAGTTCGAGCGGGCGGCCGAGGGTGTCGCCCTTCCAGAACGGGAGCCGGCCGGGGACCCCGGGCGCCGGGGTGACCAGCACCTTGTCGTGGGTGATCTCCTCGATCCGCCAGGAGGTGGTGCCGAGGGTGAAGACGTCGCCGACGCGGGACTCGTAGACCATCTCCTCGTCCAGCTCTCCCACCCGTCTCCCGCCGGAGCCCTTCCGGCCGGCCTTGGAGTCGGCCTTGGAGTCGGCCGCCTCGGAGCCGGCGATGAAGACGCCGAACAGGCCCCGGTCGGGGATCGTGCCGCCGGAGGTGACGGCGAGCCGCTGGGCGCCGGGGCGGCCGGTGACGGTGCCGGCCACCCGGTCCCAGACCAGGCGGGGGCGGAGCTCGGCGAAGGCGTCCGAGGGGTAGCGGCCGGCCAGCATGTCGAGGACGGCGTCGAAGGCGGACTGCGGCAGGGTCGCGAACGGGGCGGTCCGGCGGACCAGGGCGAGCAGGTCGTCCACCGGCCAGTCGTCCAGCGCCGTCATGGCGACGAGCTGCTGGGCGAGCACGTCCAGCGGGTTGCGCGGGATGCGCAGTGCCTCGATCCGGCCGGCCCGCATCCGCTCGGTGACCACGGCGGACTGCACCAAGTCCCCCCGGTACTTGGGGAAGAAGACACCGGTGGAGACGGCGCCGACCTGGTGGCCGGCCCGGCCGACCCGCTGGAGGCCGGAGGCGACCGAGGGCGGTGACTCGACCTGGACCACCAGCTCGACGGCGCCCATGTCGATGCCGAGCTCCAGACTGGAGGTGGCGACCACGGCGGGCAGCCGGCCGGCCTTCAGCTCCTCCTCCACCAGGGCGCGCTGCTCCTTGGAGACCGAGCCGTGGTGGGCGCGGGCGATGACCGGCGGGGCGCCCTTGGCGACGCCGGACTCGGCCATCAGCTGGGCGGGTGAGTGCGCCTCGGGCAGCGGCTCACCGGCGGCGCGTTCGTAGGCGATCTCGTTCAGCCGGTTGCAGAGGCGCTCGGCGAGCCGGCGGGAGTTGGCGAAGACGATGGTCGAGCGGTGGGCCTGGACGAGGTCGACGATCCGCTCCTCGACGTGCGGCCAGATCGAGGCGCCGCCGGCCGGGCGGTCGGTGTCCGCGCCGCCGGTGGCGGGAGCGGGCGGAAGGTCGTCCAGATCGGGGACGGGGACGACCACCGTGAGGTCGAACCGTTTGTCGGTGGCGGGCTGGACGACGACGGCGCCGCGCTGCGGGCTGAGGTACCGGGCCACCTCCTCGACCGGCCGGACGGTGGCGGACAGGCCGATCCGGCGGGCCGGGCGCTCCAGCAGCTCGTCCAGCCGCTCCAGGGACAGCGCGAGGTGCGCGCCGCGCTTGGTGCCGGCCACGGCGTGCACCTCGTCCAGGATCACCGTGTCGATGCCGCGCAGCGACTCCCGGGCGGCGGAGGTGAGCAGCAGGAAGAGCGATTCGGGGGTGGTGATCAGGATGTCCGGCGGGTGGGTGGTGAAGCGGCGCCGGTCGGCGGCGGGGGTGTCGCCGGAGCGGATGCCGACCTGCACCTCGGGCTCGGGCAGGCCGAGCCGGACGGCGGCCTGGCGCAGGCCGGCCAGCGGGGCGCGCAGGTTCCGCTCGACGTCGACCGCGAGGGCCTTGAGCGGCGAGATGTAGAGCACCCGGCAACGGCGCTTCGGCTCGGCGGGGGGCGGGGTGCTGCTGAGGTGGTCCAGCGCGGAGAGGAAGGCGGCGAGCGTCTTGCCGGAGCCGGTGGGGGCCACCACCAGGACGTCCGTCCCCCGCGCGATGGCGTGCCAGGCCTCGGCCTGGGCGGTGGTGGGCGCGCGGAAGGCGCCCGTGAACCAGGCCCGGGTGGCCGGGGCGAATCCGGCCAGCGGGTCGGCGGGCGGCTGGGGCTGGGTCTGCGGCGCCATGCCCCCATGGTGCCGGGTGCCACTGACAACGGGCGGGTGGGCGACGCCGGGCCGGCGCACGCGGTCGGGGCCCGGGCTGCCGGCCGGTCGGGCGGGGCGCCGCTGAGAAGGCAGAAAGGATAATCCGCTCATATGGTGATAATCCGGACATCAGATCCTCCCGTGGCCGCCGGACCCCCGGTGATCGCCGGACCTCCCGCGGCCACCGGGACCGACGAGCGGAGACCGTGCGATGGCGCAGGCGCACCCGGCCGGCAGCGGTCCCGCGCACGACCCCGCGCGCCGCACCCGCGGTCCGGTCCGGGCGCTGCTCGCGATGCTGCTCACCGCGCTGGTGGTCGGCGGCGCCGTCCCCTACGTGGCCGGGCCGGGCCGGGCGTACCTGAGCTACCTGGTGCTGGCCGAGCGGGAGGACGCGGCCGGCGCCGCCGGCGCCGGCGCCGAGGCGCGCGCCGCCGGCGGCGCGGTCGTCCAGGAGTACCCGCAGATCGGCGCCGTCCTGGCCTACGCGGCCGGCGGCTTCGCGGACAAGGTCCGGGGCCGGCCCGGGGTGGCCGCGGTGGGTGCCACCAGGACCACCCCGGTACCGAGCCCGCCCCGCCCGCTGGACGGCGCGGGGAACTTCGGCGCGGGGGCCGGCGGTGACCGGGCGGTCGGCGACGGCGCGGACGACGCCACCGCCACCGTGGCCGACCCGGGCGAGCGCGACGCCTGGAACCTCGCGATGCTCGGCGCGGGCGGCGGCCCCCCCGGCGACGCCACGGCCGACCTGCTCCGCGGCCCCGTCGCGGCCCCCGGCACGCCCTCCGCCGACGCGATGCGCCGGGTGCTGGTCGCGGTGCTCGACTCCGGCGTCGACGACACCCATCCGGACCTGCGCGCCGCCGTCGATCCGAAGAGTTCCGCCTCCTGCGCGGACGGACGCCCGGACGCCCGGACCGGCGCCTGGCGGCCCGACCCCGGGGTCGGCGAGAGCGGCCACGGTACGCACGTCGCCGGGATCGTCGGCGCCGCCCGGGACGGCCACGGCGTCAGCGGGGTCGCCCCGGGGGCCCGGATCGCCGCCGTGCGGCTGCTCGGCCCGCTGGGGCAGTACTACGCGGAGAACATCGTCTGCGGCATGCTCTGGGCGGCCGACCACGGCGCCAAGGCGGTCAACAACAGCTACTTCGCCGACCCGTGGAAGTACAACTGCCCCGAGGACGCCGACCAGGCGGCCCTGACCGCCGCCGTCGCCCGGGCCGTCGACTACGCCCGGCGCAAGGGCGCGGTGGTGGTGGCCTCGGCCGGCAACGACGGGCAGGACCTCGGGGCCGCCCGCACCGACGACCGCAGTCCCAACGACCGCACCTCCGGCCCGGCCCGGACCCGCTACCTCGGCACCGAGTGCGTCCGGCTGCCCGGTGAACTGCCCGGCGTGGTCACGGTGACCGCCGTCAACCGGGACGGCCACCCCTCCGCGTACTCCAACTACGGGCGCGGAAGGGTCTCGCTGGCCGCGCCCGGCGGGGACCCGGACGGCGGCCCGCAGGGCGCGGTCGTCTCCGACTGGCCCGGCGGCCAGTACGCCGCGCTGGCCGGCACCTCGATGGCGGCGGCGCACGTCACCGGCGCGGTCGCGGTGGCCGCCGCGATCCACCCGGACTGGGGCTCGGACCGGCTCGCCACCCTGCTGGCCACGACCGCGGCCGCCGCCTGCCCGCCCGGCCCGTACGCCTGCGGCGACCGCCAGTACTACGGCGCGGGGACGCTGACGCTGCCGCACTGAGCGGGCACCGCCGGATCGGCGGAAAACCGGGTGACGGGCGGCGTGCGGTCGGCCAGGATCGGAGGATGACCGTCCACCTCACCACCGAGCGACTCGTCCTGCGCCGTTTCACCGCCGCCGATGTGGACCTGCTGGTGGAGCTGGACGCCGATCCCGAGGTGACGCGCTACCTCACCGGCGGCCGGGCCACCCCGCGCGAGGTGGTCGAGCGCGAACTGCTGCCGCTCTACTTCGACCACTACGAGCGGTACCGCGAGCTCGGCTGGTGGGCCGCCGAGGACCGGGCCGGCGGTGACTTCCTGGGCTGGTTCGAGTTCCGCCCGACGGACCGGCCGGACGGCGGCGAGGTCGAGCTCGGCTACCGGCTGCGCCGGCCGGCCTGGGGGCACGGCTACGCCACCGAGGGCGCGCGGGCACTGATCCACCGGGGCTTCACCGAGCTCGGTGTGCGCCGCGTGGTGGCGTACACGATGGCGGTCAACGCCGGCTCGCGGCGGGTGATGGAGAAGGCCGGCCTCCGCTATGTCCGGACCTTCCACGAGGACTACCCGGAGCCGATCCCCGGCACCGAGTCCGGGGAGGTCGAGTACGCCCTGGAGGCCGCCGGGTACGCGCCGGAGGCGGGCGGCCGGGAGCCCCGGAGCCCCGTCGGGGCCGGTCCGGGATACTGAAGGGCATGAGGCTGACCGAGTTCTGGCGACGGATGCACGCGCACTTCGGAGAGGCGTACGCGGAGTCGTTCGCGACCGATCACGTGATGAGCGAGCTGGGCGGGCGGACGGTGCGGCAGGCACTGGACGCGGGCTGGGAGGCCAAGGACGTCTGGCGGGTGGTCTGCGAGAGCCAGGGCGTGTCCGCGCTGCTGCGCTGAAGCCGTGCCCGGTGCTCAGGGGGGCGTCGGGCATGGGACAGACTGTCCGAGTGACAAGCAGCGCAGAACCGCAGAATTCGGACAGGTCGGCGCAGGCCGCCGACGAGGCCGCGGGCTCGCGGCCCGAACACCGGAAGGCATCCGACCGGGCTCCCGCCGCCGAGGCCGCCCCGGCCTCGGCCGAGGGGCCCTGGGGGGCCGGCATGCCGCGCTGGCTGCCCCGGGCCATGGTGCTGGCGCTGGTCATGGTCGGGCTGTTCCAGCTCGCCGACTGGGCCTTCCACCAGCTCATCGACCTCTTCGTGATGCTGCTGGTCTCCTTCTTCCTCTCGCTCGCGCTGGAGCCGGCCGTCGACCGGATGGCGGCGCGCGGGGTGCGCCGGGGTGTCGGCACCTTCCTGGTCTTCGTAGCGGTGGCGGTCGCGGTGGCCGGATTCCTCGCCGCGCTCGGCACCCTGCTGGTCGACCAGGTGGCGAAGATCGCGGGGGACCTGCCGCACCTGCTCGACAACCTGATCAACTGGATCAACCGGACCTTCCACCAGGACCTCTCGCTGGACGAGCTCCAGAAGAAGCTGCTCAAGGACTCCGGGGCGATCGAGACCTACGCCCAGCAGGCGGCCGACAATGTCTGGGGAGTCTCCTCGACCCTGATCGGCGGCCTCTTCCAGGCCTTCACGGTCGGTCTGTTCACCTTCTACTTCACCGCGGACGGTCCCCGGGTGCGGCGCACCGTCTGCTCGCTGCTGCCGCCCGCCAAGCAGGGCGAGGTGCTGCGGGCCTGGGAGATCGCGCTGGCCAAGACCGGCGGCTACCTGTACTCCCGGGCGCTGCTCGCCGTCGCCTCCGCGCTCGCGCACTGGGTGATGTTCGCGCTGCTGGACCTGCCGTACGCGGCGGCGCTGGCCGTCTGGGTCGGCGTCATGTCGCAGTTCGTGCCCACCATCGGGACGTATCTGGCCGGCGCGCTGCCGGTGCTGGTCGCGCTCACCGTGGAGCCGGTGGACGCGGTGTGGGTCCTGGTCTTCGTGGTCGTCTACCAGCAGATCGAGAACTACCTGCTGCACCCGCGGATCACCGCGAGGACGGTGGACGTGCACCCGGCGGTGGCCTTCGGCTCGGTGATCGCGGGCGCGGCGCTGCTCGGTGCGGTCGGTGCGCTGATCGCGATCCCGGCGGCCGCCACCCTGCAGGGCTTCGTCGGCACCTACGTGCGCCGGTACGAGGTGGCCACCGACCCGCGGATCGACCGGGGCGCCCAGCGGCGGGCCCGGCGGGAGCTGCGCCGGGAGGCGGCGCGCCGGCTGCGGCGGATGGTCGGCGCGGGGTCCGGCCAGGGCGGCGGCGCGGACCGGGGGCGGGACCGGGGGCGGGGCGGGGGCGGCGAGCGGTAGCCCGGGACGGTCGTCGCCGGGCCGGTCGAACGGCGTCGGTCGGGTGGTGCGAACGTCCGGGGCTTGAATCGAACAGATGTTCTTTGTACTCTCCGGCGAAGAGTTTTCCACAGGCCGAGCCCGGTCGGGGCCGATTGTCGGTGGGACGCGCTAGCGTCGAGAACGATGAAGCGCACAGCACAGAACCCGAGGGTGGAAGCCATGGCAGGTACGGACCGCGAGAAGGCTCTTGAGACCGCACTCGCCCAGATCGAGCGGCAGTTCGGCAAGGGCTCGGTGATGCGCCTCGGCGAGAAGGCCAACGAGCCGATCGAGGTGATCTCCACCGGGTCCACCGCCCTGGACGTCGCCCTCGGGGTCGGCGGTATCCCGCGCGGCCGCGTGGTCGAGATCTACGGCCCCGAGTCGTCCGGAAAGACCACGCTGACCCTGCACCTGGCGGCCAACGCCCAGCGGGCCGGCGGCACGGTCGCGTTCGTCGACGCGGAGCACGCGCTCGACCCCGAATACGCGAAGAAGCTCGGGGTGGACACCGACGCCCTGCTGGTCAGCCAGCCGGACACGGGTGAGCAGGCCCTGGAGATCACCGACATGCTGATCCGCTCCGGCGCGATCGACCTGGTGATCATCGACTCCGTCGCGGCGCTCGTCCCGCGTGCGGAGATCGAGGGTGAGATGGGTGACTCGCACGTCGGTCTGCAGGCCCGCCTGATGAGCCAGGCGCTGCGCAAGATCGCCGGTGCGCTGAACCAGTCGAACACCACCGCGGTGTTCATCAACCAGCTCCGCGAGAAGATCGGCGTGATGTTCGGCTCGCCGGAGACCACGACCGGTGGCCGCGCGCTGAAGTTCTACGCCTCCGTCCGACTCGACATCCGCCGGATCGAGACCCTGAAGGACGGCACCGAGGCGGTCGGTAACCGCACCCGTGTGAAGGTCGTCAAGAACAAGGTGGCCGCGCCGTTCAAGCAGGCCGAGTTCGACATCCTCTACGGCGTGGGCATCAGCCGCGAGGGCGGCCTGATCGACATGGGCGTCGAGCACGGGTTCATCCGCAAGTCGGGTGCCTGGTACACCTACGAGGGCGACCAGCTCGGCCAGGGCAAGGAGAACGCCCGTAACTTCCTGCGGGACAACCCGCAGCTCGCCGACGAGATCGAGGTGAAGATCAAGACCAAGCTCGGCATCGGCCCGAAGTCGGCGGAGCAGGCCGAGGGCGAGGCGCCGGCCGCCGCCGCTGCCGCTGCCGTGCCGGAGGGCGGGGTCAAGCCGATCACCGCGACCGCCACCAAGGCGGCCGCGGCGAAGAAGACGGCGGCGGCCGCCAAGGCCTGAACCGTTGATGCGGCACAACAGCGTGGTGGGCGGCGGCCCGACGGGCCCGGATGACGACGACTACGGCCCGCCGGACTGGTTCGCGGCGGCGGAGCCGGAGCCCGAGGATGAGGACTACGGCCCGCCGGACTGGTTCGCCGCGGTGGCGGAGCCGGAGCCCGAGGATGAGGACTACGGCCCGCCGGACTGGTTCGCCGCGGTGGCGGAGCCGGTGTCGGCGTCCGACCTGGACGCGGTGCCGGATCCGGTGCGCGAGCCGGGCCCGAAGCCGGGCAGGGCGCGGGGTCGGTCCGGCGGCGCGGGCGGCCGGGATCCCCTGGGTGACGGCGCGGTCGAGCTGGTGCCGGCCTCCGAGCTGCCCACAGGGCGGCGCCGACGGCGTTCGGCGCTGGTGGAAGAGGCGACCTCCGGCGACCGGGCCGGGGGAGGGGCGGCCGGTCACGGGGGTGCGGCCGCCCCCAGCTCCTTCACCGACCCGGGCGCGGACGACCGGCGCACCGAGCCGCGCGCCGGCCGGGGCGCGGGCGCCCGGCAGACCCGCACGCGCGCCCGGGAGCGCGCCGGGGGCGAAGGGCGTACGGGCGCCCGCGCGGTGAAGGCCGAGGAGTCGCTCGATCCGGAGGCCCGGGCGCGGGACATCTGTCTGCGCCTGCTCACCGGGGCCGCCAAGACCCGCAAGCAACTGGCCGACGCGCTGCGCAAACGGGAGATTCCCGACGAGGTCGCCGACGAGGTGCTGACCCGCCTGGAGGAGGTCGGGCTGATCGACGACGCGGCCTTCGCCCTGGCCTGGGTGGAATCCCGGCACGCCGTGCGCGGCCTCTCCCGGCGGGCGCTGGCCCAGGAGTTGCGGACCAAGGGAGTGGCCGGCGAGCTGGTCGAGCAGGCCGTCGCGCAGCTGGACCACGACGACGAGTCGGAGGCGGCCCGGGCCCTGGTCGAGCGCAAGCTGCGGGCGACCAGGGGGGTGGACCGGCAGGCCCGGACGCGCCGGTTGGTCGGGGTGCTGGCCCGGCGCGGCTACTCCGAGGGGCTGGCCTTCCGGGT
Source organism: Kitasatospora sp. NPDC059327 (assembly GCF_042752535.1). Classification (NCBI taxonomy): domain Bacteria; kingdom Bacillati; phylum Actinomycetota; class Actinomycetes; order Kitasatosporales; family Streptomycetaceae; genus Kitasatospora; species Kitasatospora sp. NPDC059327. The sequence continues at coordinate 29,956 of NZ_JBHYYB010000079.1, forward strand.
GGTCCGGGAGGCCTTGGACGCGGAAGCGGCCGACGACGGTCCGGATGGAGAGGACGTGGACGGAGGATCCGCTTCCGGGTGGGAATGACGGCCCTCCGGTGTGGGTGTTGGCCAACTGCCTGGCCAGTCTTGACCGTTTCGTAACCTGCGCTTAGCCTCGCACTCAGTGCGGGAGCGCGTCGATCACTCCCCGGCCCGCCTCGGGCAGGCATGCCCGGGCCCGGTCGCGGTTGGTCCCGGGCCGCGCGCCGCGTGCCGCGCAGGACGGGGAGTGGGCAGGATGAGGATCGCGCTGAGCGCCGGACCGGTCGTCCCCCTGCTGTCGGTGGTGGTGTTGGTCGTGGTGGCGGCGGCCTGGCTGACGGTCGGACGACTGCGGCGGGCACAGCGGCGGGCCGCCGCCGAGACCGAGCGGGCCCGGCGCCGGGCCGAGGAGCAGTCCGCCCGGGTGCGGGCCGAACTCGACCGGCGTGAGGAACGGTTGACCGAGGAGCTGCGCCGACTCCGGGCCCGCGAGGGGGAACTCGACGACCGGTCGACCGCGTTGGCGCGGTCCCGGGTCGAGGTGGACGAGCTGGTGCGGCGCCGGGCGGCGGAGCTGGAGCGGGCCGCGGGGCTCTCGGCCTCCGAGGCCCGGGCCCAACTCGTCCGGGAGGCCGAGGCCGAGGCACGGCGGGAGTCGGCCGTGGTCGTCCGGGAGATCGAGCGGGCGGCCCGGGAGGAGGGCGAACAGCGGGCCCGGGAGATCGTCTCCGGGGCGATCCAGCGACTGGCGAGCGAGCAGACGGCCGAGACGGCGGTGTCGGTGTTCCGGCTGCCGAACGAGGAGATGAAGGGGCGGATCATCGGCCGGGAGGGCCGCAACATCCGGACCTTCGAGGCGGTCACCGGCGTCAATCTGATCATCGACGACACGCCGGCCTCGGTCCAGCTGTCCTGCTTCGATCCGGTCCGCCGGGAGACCGCCCGGCTCACGCTGGAGCACCTGGTCGAGGACGGCCGGATCCATCCGGTGCGGATCGAGGACGTTCACGAGCGCAGCCGGGCGGAGGTCGAGCGGCGCTGCGTCCGGGCGGGTGAGGACGCGCTGCTGTCGGCCAGGGTCGGCGGGATGCATCCGGAGCTGGTGCGCACCCTGGGCACCTTGCGCTACCGGGCCTCGTACGGGCAGAACGTGCTCGGACACCTGGTGGAGTCGGCCCATCTGGCCGGGATGATGGCCGCCGAGCTCGGGGTGGACCCGGAGCCGGTGCGCCGTTCGGCCCTGCTGCACGACATCGGCAAGGCGATGACGCACGAGGTCGAGGGGAGTCACGCGGCGATCGGGGCGGACTTCGCCCGCCGTCACGGCGAGTCGGCCGAGGTCGTGCACGCGATCGCGGCGCACCACGGCGAGGTGGAGCCGAGGACGGTCGAGGCGGTGCTGACCCAGGCGGCCGACGCCTGTTCGGGCGGCCGGCCGGGGGCGCGCAAGGAGTCGTTGGAGGTCTACGTCCGCCGGCTGGAGCGGCTGGAGGAGATCGCCCGGGCGCACGACGGGGTGGCCAAGGTGTACGCGATGCAGGCCGGCCGGGAGGTGCGGGTGATGGTGCGGCCGGAGGTGGTGGACGACCTCGGGGCGCAGGTGATCGCCCGCGAGGTCGCCAAGCAGGTGGCGGAGGAGCTGACCTATCCGGGTCAGATCCGGGTCACGGTGGTGCGGGAGAGCCGGGTCACCGAGGTGGCCCGCTAGGCGAGTCAGCCGGGTGCGCGGCCGTGCCGGAGACCGGCCTGGGCGCGCTCCCGGCGGCCGGCCGGGTGGCCGCGCCGCGAGCGGTGCCGGCGTCGGCCCCGGGGTCGGCCCCAGGGCCGGGGTCGGGGCCGGGACGACCGGGTTCCGGGTCGGGCTCGGCGGTGCCGGTCAGCGGTGGCGGCCCGCCCCGGGCGCGGTCGGCCAGCGCCTGGAGGTCCTCGGCCGCGGCACCCTGGGTGACGCCGACCAGGTGGCCGTCCGGCCGGATCAGCAGCACGGTGTGCGGCCCGGCCCCCGGGTACTCCTCGGTGACCAGGACCTCGGCCGGTACCGGCAGCGCGGCGGCGACCTCGGCCAGCCGGGGCATCAGTCCGGCGCCGAGCCAGTGTTCGGCGGACCAGACGGCGGTACCGGGGGCGACCAGCACCAGCAGGAAGCCGGCGCCGAGCCGGGCGCGCAACCGGTCGGGGGTGCCGTCGGTGGTGAGGACCGCGAGGTCCGGGACGAGTACGCCGGGCGCGGTCGCGGGCAGCAGTTCGCTGAGCGAGGTGGTGCCGCGCTGGCCGCGCTGCGCCGGGACCCGGCCGGGGACACCGCTGGGGGCCGCCGGATAGGCGGGAGCCCCGCCGAAGCGGCCGGTGCCGAGCTGGCCGTCGGAGAGCAGCGGCGCGTGCTTGCGGAACGAACCGGAGAGCAGGGAGCGCCGGGTGGCCTGCCACCCGCGCAGCGGGCGCAGCAGCGGCATGGCCTGGTCGACGGCGCGCAGCCGGGCGCCGACCGCGCCGCGCCGCTCGGCCTCGTACCCGTCGAGCAGCGAGCCACCGGGCTGGGGGCCGCCGGTGTGCAGGTGCCAGGCGAGGGCGAGCCGCCAGGCGAGGTTGTCGGCGTCCCGCAGACCGTCGGCGAGGTTCTGCATGCCGAGGGCGCCGTGCAGGTGGGCGGCGTCGCCGGCGAGGAAGCAGCGGCCGCTGCGGAAGCGGGCGGCGAGGCGCTGCTGGGCGGTGTGGTCGGCGGCGGCGAGCAGCTCGTACCGGGGGAGTTCGCCGCACCAGCCGGTGAGGGTCGAGGTGACCCGGGTGAGCAGGGTGTCGCCGGTGACGATGCCGGGCCAGGTGGCGTGCGGGTCGACCGGTTCGGTGGGGGCCGGCCGGCCGGGGGGCAGCCGCCAGTCGAGGCGCCAGACGCCGTCCGGCAGCGGGCGGGCGGAGGCCTCGCGGTCGCCGCGCCACGGCGGCTCGCGGTGCAGCCGGGCCTCGGTGAAGGGGAGGTCGACCCGGACGGTGGCGATGGCGTTGCGGTCGACGGCCGGCCGCCCGGGGAAGCGGATCTTCAGCAGCTTCCGGACGGCGGAGCGGGCGCCGTCGCAGCCGACCAGGTGGCTGCCGCGCCACCAGGTCTCGGTGCCGTTCTGCGGGTTGCGGGTGCGGACGCTGACGCCGTCGCGGTCCTGGGTGAGTTCGGTGACGCGGCTCAGCGGGACGAGCCGCACCAGCGGGGTCCCGGTCAGGGCGTCGCGCAGGCCGCGCTGGAGGCGGTGCTGGGGCAGGTGGAGGACGGGGGCGTCGGCCAGGTCGATCCGCAGCACCTCCTGGCGGCGGCGCCAGATGGTGAAGGCCTCCCACCGGGCGGCGTCCGAGACGGCCCGCGGGTAGCCGATCCGGGTCAGGAAGGCGGCGGTGTCGGCGCCGAGGACGACGCTGCGCGGGCCCTCGGGGCAGAGCCCGGAGCCCTCGTCCAGGACGACGGTCGGCACCTCGTGCCGGGCGAGCGCGAGGGCCAGGGCCAGACCGACCGGTCCGGCCCCGACCACGATCACCGGGTCCATGCCGGGCCCTCCGGGCCGTGGCCGGTCGGCCGGGTGGAGCCGCGGACCTCCGGGGCCGGGCAGGCCGACGAGGGGGCGTCATATGCCGCGAGGATGGTCCCGGATGGTGTCACGAAGAGCAATGCAACAGTTCGCCTGCGTGTCCGTCAAGCAGCAGCCGATGTGCGCCGGTTCGCGCCGCGGCGGCCGCGTGCCTCGATCCACCGGGCGAGCGCGGTGAGCAGCAGGCACATCACGATGTAGATGGGCCCGATCACCAGCACCACGGGGATGTAGGGGAAGCCCGCGGCGTTGATCGGCTGACTGGCGATCGCCTTACCGACGAACAGCAGCTCATGGTAGGTGATGATGAAGCCCAGCGAGGTGTCCTTGAGGGTGACGACCAGCTGGCCGATCATCGAGGGCAGCATCGAGCGGACCGCCTGCGGCACCAGGATGGTGGTCATCACCTGGGTCTTGCGCAGGCCGAGCGCGAACGCGGCCTCACCCTGTCCGCGCGGCACCGCGTTGACGCCGCTGCGGATGATCTCCGCCTGGACGGACCCGTTGTAGAGGGAGAGCCCCAGCACCAGGGCCCACATCGGTTGCTTGGCGAAGAAGGCGTAGTAGAGGGCGACGATCAGGATGAGCAGCGGCATCGCCCGGAAGAACTGGACGAAGGAGACGGCCGCCCAGCGCACCGGCTTGTGGTCGGAGAGCTGCCCGGCCGCCAGCAGCGCGCCGAGGCCCAGCGAGAAGACCGCGGCCAGCCCGAAGGCCTCCAGGGTGGCCAGCAGGCCGTCGACGATCCGCTGCTGGATGTTGGTGTACTGGAAGGCATCCCACAGCTCGGCGTCGAACTGGCCGTTGGAGGCCAGACTGGCGATCGCGTACCAGAGCAGTCCGGCGATCGCGAGCAGCGACAGCACCCCGAACAGGCGGTAGCGTGCGCGGGCGCGCGGGCCGGGGGCGTCGTAGAGGACGCTGGCCGTGGCGGAGCGGGTGAAGAGGGAGTTCATGCGCCCGCCTCGCTTCGCTCGGCGGTGGCCTGTGCCAGCGCGCGGCTGTCCATGATTCGTTCGCTTCGCTCTCTCATCGGGCCACCGCCAGTCGGTCTTCCAGGAAGCGGAACAGCAGGGCGACGGCGGCGCTGATCACCAGATAGGCGCACGCCACCCAGAAGAAGATCGCGAAGATCGAGTAGCCGTCCTCGGAGAACCCCTGCTGGACGCTGTACAGCTCGCTGACGCTGAACGCGCCGGCGATCGCCGAGTTCCTCGGCAGGGCGATGAAGACGCTGCTCATCGGTGCCAGCACCGTCCTGGCCGCCTGCGGCAGGACGATCGTGGTGAGGGTCTGACCGAAGGTCAGGCCGAGGCTGCGGGCGGCCTCGGCCTGACCGAGCGGCACGGTGTTGATGCCCGAGCGCAGCACCTCGCAGACGAACGACGCCGTGTAGCTGCCGAGCGCCAGCACCGCGAAGGTGAGGTGGCTGAAGTGCACGCCGAGCGGCGGGAGCCCGAACGTCACGGCGAAGAACAGCACGGTCAGCGGGGTGTTGCGGAAGATCGTGACCCAGCCGGTGCCGAAGCCGCGCAGCGCCGGTATGGGGGAGACCCGGAAGGCCGCCAGCAGGGTGCCCAGCAGCAGGGCGAGCAGTGCGCTGAGCGCGCTCAGCTCGATCGTCTGCAGGAAGCCGTCGCGGAACAGCGCGAAGTTGCCGTCCTCGAACAGGAAACCCATCCGGCGGCCCTCCTCTCAGAATTGGTCAGCAGCGGTTCGGTCGGGAGATCAGTACCGCTCCAGGGCCGGCGGCTGCGGGGCCGGGGCGCCGGAGAGGCCGAGGGTGGCGTCGTACGCCTTCTTCCAGTCGCCGTTGTCCTGGTGGGCCTTGAGGGCGTCGCTGATGGCGCCGCGCAGCGCGGCGTCGTCCTTGTTCAGCCCGACGCCGTAGTTCTCCTTGGTGAACGGCTTGCCGACCACCGTGAGCTTGCCCGCGTACTTGGAGGCGTAGCCCTTGAGGATCGCGTCGTCGGTGGTGACGGCGTCGACCTCGCCCGACATCAGCTTCTCGACGCAGGCCGAGTAGGTGTCGAACTGGGTGATCTTCGGCGAGTACTGCTGGATGTTCTTGATCGAGGTGGAGCCGGTGGCGGTGCAGACGTTCTTGCCGTTCACCGACTCCGGGCCGGTGATCGAGGTGTTGTCCTTCTTGACCAGGAAGTCCTGGCCGGCGATGAAGTACGGGCCGGCGAAGGAGACCGTCTTCTTGCGCTCGTCGTTGATGCTGTACGTGCCGACGTAGAAGTCGATCTGACCCTTGGAGATCGCGGGCTCGCGCTGCGAGGAGACCAGGGTCTGCCACTTGATCTGCTGCGGGGTGAAGCCGAGGTCCGCGGCGATCATCTTGGCAATCTCGATGTCGAAGCCGCTGCGGTCGCCGCTGGCGAGGTCCTCGAAGCCGAGGAACGGCTGGTCGGACTTGGCGCCGATGATCAGCTGACCGCGCTTCTTGGCCTCGGTGAAGATCGCCGAGTCCACCTTGGCGTCGGTCTTGACGGTGTAGGTGGGGAGCTTGGGGGCGGTGCTGCCGCTGGCGGCGGTGTCGGCGCCGGGCGTGCCGTCCTTGCCACAGGCGGTGGCGGTGAGCGCGATGGCACAGAGCGCGACGGCGAAGGTGCGACGAGTCCTCATGAGGGTGCTTCTCCTCGGGGCTGGGCCACGGTTCAACCGGGCTCTGGCGGCAGGAAGGTGGCCGGGCGGACGGGATCGGCGGCGGTGTCGCCGTCGCCGACCGGTGGTCCGCCCGGGAAGGTCGGGGAGGGGGACGGTCAGTGGTGCAGGATCTTCGAGAGGAAGTCCTTCGCGCGGTCGCTGCGCGGCGCGGTGAAGAAGGCCTCGGGGGTGTTCTGCTCGACGATCCGGCCGTCCGCCATGAACAGCACGCGGTTGGCGGCGGAGCGGGCGAAGCCCATCTCGTGGGTGACGACGACCATCGTCATGCCGTCGGCGGCCAGTTGGCGCATGACCTCCAGCACCTCGTTGATCATCTCCGGGTCGAGCGCCGAGGTGGGCTCGTCGAAGAGCATCACCTTCGGGTTCATCGCCAGTGCCCGGGCGATCGCGACGCGCTGCTGCTGGCCGCCGGAGAGCTGGGCCGGGAACTTCGCCGCCTGTGCGCCGACGCCCACCCGGTCCAGTAGTTCCCGGGCGGTCCGCACCGCCTGCTCGCGGGCGGTCCCGCGCACCTTGACCTGGCCGAGCACCACGTTCTCCAGCACGGTCTTGTGCGCGAAGAGGTTGAAGCTCTGGAACACCATGCCGACCTCGGCGCGGAGCCGGGCCAGCTCGCGGCCCTCGGCGGGCAGCGGCCGGCCGTCGATGGTGATGGTGCCGGAGTCGATGGTCTCCAGCCGGTTGATCGTCCGGCAGAGCGTGGACTTGCCCGAGCCGGAGGGGCCGATCAGCACCACCACCTCGCCCTGGGCGATCTCCAGATCGATGTCCTGGAGGACGTGCAGTGCGCCGAAGTGCTTGTTCACTCCGCGCAGTGCCACCAGCGGAGCGGTCGCGGCGCTGGAGTCCTTGATCAGGCTCTCGGTCATCGCGCCTGCTCCTCGTGTCGGCCCGGGGGAGTCGAACTCCCTTGGGCGGCAGTGATGGTAGGAACCGGGGGCCTCGGCCGGCGGAGCCTCGGCCCCCGGTGGGGTGACCATAGGAGCCATGGCGATGTCACGTCAGCCGATCTGAGCGGAACTTGAGGATCACGATCCGGCCACACGCGGCGCAAGCGCCGTTCACACCGGGAAATCAGGGGCACCGTGACAGCGGGCACCCGGACCGCCGCGCGCCGTCCCCGGAGGTCCCGCGGCGTGGCCGACCCTGGCGTCCGGCGCTCCGCTGGCCCATACTGCGCAGGACCGGGACCTGCCCGGTGGGGCCCGTGAACATCACGCGACACCCCGGGGAACGTCGGGGGGAGGAGGAACGATGCGACTGCTGCTCGTCGAGGACGACGAACGTGTGGCCGCCGCACTGGTCGCGGTCCTGGGCCGGCACGGCTTCCAGGTCCGGCACGCCCGCAGCGGGCACGAGGCGCTCGACGCGCTGGTGCCGGACGGCAACGACCCGTACCGGGTGGTCCTGCTCGACCTCGGCCTGCCCGACCGCGACGGCTTCGAGGTCTGCAGCCGCATCCGGGCCGGCAGCGGCGTGCCCGTGATCATGGTGACCGCGCGCGCCGACATCCGTTCCCGGATCCACGGCCTCAACCTCGGCGCCGACGACTACGTCACCAAGCCCTACGACATGGGTGAGCTGCTCGCCCGGATCCACGCCGTGGCCCGGCGCGGCGCGGCGCCCGCCGCCGTCGCGGCCCCCGCGCCCGACGTCGTGCCGCAGCAGCGCGGGCCGCTGGACTCCCGCGGCATCCGGATCGACCGCGAGCGCCGCCGGGTCAGCGTGGACGGCCGGGACGTCCCGCTCACCCGCAAGGAGTTCGACCTGCTGGCGCTGCTCGCGCAGAGCCCCGGTGTGGTCTACCGCCGCGAGCAGATCTTCAGCGAGGTCTGGCGCAGCGGCTGGGAGGGCAACGGCCGCACCCTGGAGGTACACATCGGCTCGCTGCGCACCAAGCTCGCCCTGCCCGGACTGGTCGAGGCCGTCCGGGGGGTCGGCTACCGGCTGATCCCCGAGTGCCCGGCCGCCGATCCCGCTGCCGCACCGGTCGCGGCCCCGGCCGTCGCTCCGGCCGCCGCGGAGGCTCCCCAGGCCCGCGCGGAGCACTGACCGCACGTGCGTACCCGCCTGCTCGGCATTCTGCTCGCCCTGATGCTCTGCGTACTGGCCGCCCTCGGGCTGCCGCTGGCCGCGGCGGTCGCGGCCGCCGAGCAGAGCCGGGTGGTGGTCGACCGGCTCGACGACGCGGCCCGGTTCGCCCAGGACCTGCCCACCGCCGGCGTCTCCGGGATGGAGTCGGCCGTCAAGGGCGATCCGCAGCCCGCCCCCGGCGACCTCAGCCGCCGGCACGCGCTGGACGCCGAGGTGGCGCGCTACCACGACCTCTACGGCGTGCGGCTGGGCATCTTCCAGCGCGACGGCCTGCCGATCGCCACCGCCCCCGAGAACTGGCGGGTACCCGTCGGAGGCTGGGGCGAGCAGGCCTTCCAGGAGGCGCTGGACGGACGGCGCAGCCACAACCCGCCGCAGGTCTGGCCGTGGACCGCCGACCGGACCCTGACCGTCGCGACCCCGGTGGTCCGCGACGGCGACGTGGTCGCGGTGGTGCTCAGCGAGTCCCCGACCGGTGGGATGCGCACCCGGGTCCTGCACCGCTGGCTGGTGATCGGGGCCGGCGAGGCCGCCGCGATGATCGTCGCGGTGCTGCTGGCCGTCCGGCTCACCGAGTGGGTGCTGCGCCCCGTCCGGACCCTGGACCGGGCCACCCACGACATCGCCACCGGGCGGATGAACGCCCGGGTGGCCCCCGGCGGCGGGCCGCCCGAGCTGCAGCGCCTGGCCCGTTCGTTCAACGACATGGCCGACCACGTCGTGCTCGCCCTGGACCAGCAGAAGGCCTTCGTCGCGGACGCCTCGCACCAGCTGCGCAACCCGTTGGCGGCGCTGCTGCTGCGGGTCGAGCTGCTGGGCCTGGAACTGCCCGAGGGGCACGACGAGGAGCTCGGCGCGGTCCGGGAGGAGGGCGTCCGGCTGGCCCGGGTGCTGGACGACCTGCTGGGGCTGGCCACCGCCGAGCACGCCCGCCCCGAACCGGAGCCGACCGACCTCGCCGCGCTCACCCTGGGCCGGGCGGACGCCTGGCGGCAGGTGGCCCGCCAGCGCGGGATCGAGCTCGGCTGGGAGGGTCCGGCCCTCGCGCTGGGCATGGCCGACCCGATCGGCTTCGGCAGCGCCCTGGACGCGGTGATCGACAACGCGCTGAAGTTCGGCCCGGCCGGCAGCCGGGTGCGGCTGCTGGTCGCGGTGCGGCGCGAGGAGGTCGCGGTGACCGTCTCGGACGCCGGGCCCGGGCTGACCGAGGAGGAGCTGGCCCGGGCCGGGGACCGGTTCTGGCGCAGTGCGCGGCACCAGAACGTGGACGGCTCGGGCCTCGGGCTCTCGATCGCCCGCACGCTGCTGCTCGCCGCCGGCGGCTCGCTCACCTTCGCCCCCGTGCGGCCGACCGGGCTCGCGGTGACCCTGGCGGTGCCGCGGGCGGGGAAGAGGCACTGAGGCCGTTCGGCCGGCTCAGGGCTCTACGGCCCCAGGGTTTCAGGGTCCAGGGTTTCAGGGCTTCTGGGCTTCACGGCGTCAGGGCTTCACCGAGCGGTAGTAGCGCATCGCACCCTCGTGCAGCGGGAGCGGGTCGGTGTAGACGGCGGTGCGCAGGTCCACCAGCTGGGCGGCGTGCACCTGGGAGCCGATCTGGTCGCGGCTGTCTATCACCGCCCGGGTCATGCCCTGGACCAGGTCGGTGTCCACGTCCTCCCGGGTGATCAGCAGGTTGGGCACGGCCACGGTGGCGACGGCGTCCTTGGGCTCGGCGTTGGGGTAGGTGCCCTTCGGCATGGTGGCGGCCCGGTAGGCGTCGGTGCCGCCGCCCTCGATCTTGTGCACGGCCTCGGCGAGGTCGCCGAGCGGCACGACCCTGATCGCGATGTGGTCCGACAGGTCCGTCAGCGCGTTGGTCGGCAGCCCGCCGGACCAGAAGAAGGCGTCCAGCTTGCCGGCCCGCAGCTGGTCCGCCGCGTCGCCGACGCCCAGCATGACCGGCGTGATGTCGCGGTCCGGGTCGAGGCCGGCCGAGGAGAGCAGCCGCTTGGTCACCAGGTTCACCCCGGACAGGGCCTGCCCGACACCGACCCGCTTGCCCTTGAGGTCGGCGGTCCGGCGTACCGGCGAGCCGGCCGGGACGATCAGCTGGAGGTAGTCGTCGTAGAGCCGGGCGATGGCCCGCAGCCGGTCCTTGCCGGGGCCGGAGTACTCGGCGACGGCGTCGGCGGTGGCGATCGCGAAGTCGTCCTGGCCGCTGGTGACCCGGGCCAGGTTGTCGATCGAGCCCTGCGAGTTGTCCAGTCGCAGGCGCACTCCCGGCATCGCCTTGGCCACATGGGCCTGCAGCAGCTGCCCGTACCGGTCGTACACACCGCGCTGGACCCCGGTCGCGAAGCCGGTCTCGCCGCGCGGGTAGCCGGACGTGCGGCCCGCCGAGAGCCACCAGCCGCCGAACCCGGCCAGCACCAGCACCAGGACCAGCAGCGTCCGCCACAGCGGGCTGCGGGCGGCCGCGCGGAGGGCGGTGCCGGTGCGGGGAGCGGGGGAGGGGGCCATGCAGGGATAGTGCCAGGCGCGGGCGGCGAACGGGAGGGGCGGCGGCCGCGGACCGGTCACCCGGCGGGGAAAAGCCTTTCGCGGGTGCCCGTACCCTGGTCGGGTGAGCGGTGAGAGCGGATTGAAGAGCTACAAGGTCGTCACGTACGGCTGCCAGATGAACGTCCACGACTCCGAGCGGCTTTCCGGGCTGCTGGAGGACGCCGGGTACGTGAAGGCAGGGCAGGACGGCGACCCGGACCTGGTCGTGTTCAACACCTGCGCGGTGCGCGAGAACGCCGACAACAAGTTGTACGGCAACCTCGGGCAGCTGGCGCCGGTGAAGAGCCGCCACCAGGGCATGCAGATCGCCGTCGGCGGCTGCCTGGCGCAGAAGGACCGCGACACCATCGTCCGGAAGGCCCCCTGGGTCGACGTGGTGTTCGGGACCCACAACATCGGGCACCTGCCCGCGCTGCTGGAGCGGGCCGCGGTCGAGCGCAAGGCCCAGGTCGAGATCCTGGAGTCGCTGGAGACCTTCCCGTCCACGCTGCCCACCCGCCGCGAGTCCGCGTACGCCGCGTGGGTGGCCATCTCGGTCGGCTGCAACAACACCTGCACCTTCTGCATCGTGCCCGCGCTGCGCGGCAAGGAGGAGGACCGCCGCCCCGGTGACGTCCTCGCCGAGATCGAGGCGCTGGTCGACGAGGGCGTCATCGAGGTCACCCTGCTGGGCCAGAACGTCAACGCCTACGGCTCCGACCTGGGCGACCGGGAGGCCTTCTCGAAGCTGCTGCGCGCCGCCGGGCAGATCGAGGGCCTGGAGCGGATCCGGTTCACCTCGCCGCACCCCCGCGACTTCACCGACGACGTGATCGCCGCGATGGCCGAGACCCCGAACGTGATGCACCAGCTGCACATGCCGCTGCAGTCCGGCTCGGACACCGTGCTCAAGGCGATGCGGCGCTCGTACCGGCAGGAGCGCTTCCTCGGGATCATCCGGAAGGTGCGCGAGGCGATGCCCGACGCGGCCATCTCCACCGACATCATCGTGGGCTTCCCCGGCGAGACCGAGGAGGACTTCGAGCAGACCATGCACACCGTGCGCGAGGCCCGTTTCACCAACGCCTTCACCTTCCAGTACTCCAAGCGCCCCGGCACCCCGGCCGCCGAGATGGCGGACCAGGTGCCGAAGGCCGTCGTGCAGGCCCGCTACGACCGGCTGATCGCGCTCCAGGAGGAGATCTCCTGGGAGGAGAACAAGAAGCAGGTCGGACGCACCCTGGAGATCCTGGTCGCCAAGGGCGAGGGCAAGAAGGACGACCGGACCGACCGGCTCTCCGGCCGCGCCCCTGACAACCGGCTGGTGCACTTCACCCGGCCCGCCGAGCCGGTGCGCCCGGGCGACATGGTGACCGTCGAGATCACCTACGCCGCCCCGCACCACCTGCTGGCCGAGGGCCCGACCCTCGCGGTGCGCCGCACCCGGGCCGGCGACGCCTGGGAGAAGCGCGAGGCCGCCCCGGCCGCGAAGCCGGCCGGCGTGATGCTCGGCCTGCCGACCGTGGGCGCGCCGGCGCCGGTGGCCGCCCCCGCGGCGGGCGGCTGCTGCGGCGACTGACCGTCGTCCTTCGGCGGGCCGGCGGGGGGGGGCCCCCCCCCCCCCCCCCCCCCCCCCCC